>CAYXXQ010000083.1:0-11050 GCA_964469075.1 uncultured Rhodobacter sp. | reverse complement strand
ATCGTCTGCGCTGGTGCCGTGCAAATATTCCTCATGGGTGATTTTGCCGTTATGCAGCACGACCATTGACGTCACACTTCGGGCCTTTTTCCAGTTTTCAGTGCGATGGGTCACGCCGCGAAAGGTGAAGCTGTCAGGCAAGCTTGCTGGCTGTTGTGGCAAAGACAAAGGCGTTTCAGACCTGGCGGGGATGGTGGTGTAAAAGAACATGCCCTTCATGTCAGAGAAGTTGCGGATGATGTTCTTTTCAGAAAACAACGCGTTTACCCGAAGCAGGCGCTGGATCGTTGCCCAGCGAAAGGTAACGGCAAGCCCGCCCAGCAACAAAAGGCTGCCGACGGTTCCGATGATGAAATTCTTCAGGATTTTCATGGCTTGTCCCGGGGATGATTAATGTCGCGGCTCAGTCTGACTGTGTCGTGCTGTCGCCGCGCCAGTCAACCCAGCGCCCGTGAAAATCCGCACGGCCAAGGTCGATCCTGTGATCCCCGGGCCATAGGCGCAGGTTCAGGGCCGCACCGGCATTGTCGCTGCCATCGTTTTCCATCGAAAGCCAGGCAAGTGGGGCTTCACCGGTTGCCTTTTCGCCCGCCCGTTCGATCATCCGCGCGCCATGTTCCTGGACGGCCTTGGGAAAATATTGCCAAGCAACCGTGTGAAAGATTGTTGTGGTTGTACCGATCTACGGCGTCGCCAATTGATCGGCCAGCCAGTCGATTGCATCGGCTTTGGTGACCTCCACAGGATCGGTTTGCGCGAGGTCCAGCGCCTGTCGCATCCGGGTCAGTCGATCCTGTTGATCGGGCCAGACATAGGACAGAAGGCGCAGGCGATCTTCGGGCCTGGTTGCGTCAAGCGGGTTCAAATCGACACCAGCGCGGCTGGCAATGCGGATGGGGTGATCGCCGGGCAACTGGCCCCGCCACTTGGGCTTTAGGGTCAAGGGCGCGTCTTGTGGGCCGTATCTATTGCCCTTCAGATCAAGCGCGATCTTGTGCCAGCGCAAGTTCAGCCCGGCACTGGCGCCCAGTTCAAGCAGTCGCAACGGCAGACCATAGCGGGCCATCAGCAAAGCCCCGGTGGCCACCAGCGGGGCCGAGCGGGCGCTTTCATTTGTCTGCGGTGGGCTGTCAAGCCAGGTCAGAAGATGATCGGCGTTATCGATCATCGCGGCGCGCAGGGCATCGGACAGTGCATCGGGAAGGGGCTTGGTGTCGCCCTGTCGACCTGCGCGCGGATAGCAGGCAGCAAGGCCAGGGTTCTGATCGGTCAACACCAGCGCATGCAGCCCCCCGGCCAGACGCAATGGCACGGAGTCAGCGGTGACCGAGGCGTCGCCGGGCCAGGACAAGATCTTGTCGCCAACGGCCCCGACAACAGGCAACAGATCGACGGCATTGCGCAAAACCGCTGCCGTGAAAGGAGAACCGAGGGCTTCACAAGCCTGGGACTGAGTTTCAAAAACACCCTCAATTGTCATCGAAATTTGTCCATCAGCTTTTGCATTGGCGATCTGGTATCCTCAGCAACCTGAGCCTTAACCTCGGGTTTTGGTGTCGGGTTTTTTGAGGATCGCGGCGGGGCCACGCGCAATGATACCGCGTTCAGAAACCGGCTGCTGTCGCCCTTGGCCAGATCCGCAATACCATCGCTGATGCCGCGCAGGATGTCGTCAAGCCAGGCCTCGTCGGATTTGGCGAAGTCATGCAGAACGTAGCCTGCGACCCGATCCTTGTGACCAGGATGGCCGATGCCGATGCGCACCCGCCGATAGTCAGCGCCAATATGCTGGTGTAGCGAGCGCAGGCCGTTATGGCCGGCATGGCCCCCACCGGTTTTGACGCGGATTTTGCCGGGGGCGAGGTCAAGTTCATCATGGAAAATGACGACGTCTTCAGCGTCCAGTTTGTAAAACCGCATCGCGGCCCCGACCGACTGACCTGACAGGTTCATGAAGGTTTCTGGTTTCAGCAGGGCAACCTTCTGCCCCCCCAGAACACCATCGGCCACCAGCCCCTGGAACTTGCTGCGCCAGGGCGAAAAGCCGTGGTCGGCAGCGATCTGGTCCAGTGCCATGAAGCCGATATTGTGCCGGTGGCGGGCGTATTTGGCACCAGGATTTCCAAGTCCGACAAACAACAACATATTGGGCCTCAAACGAAAAAACGCGCCGGTTTTAGACCGGCGCGTTTTCATAACACGAGCGAGGGAAAGATGCGACTTACTCTTCGCTTGCCTCGGTGGTTTCGACTTCGGTTTCTGCTTCGCCTTCGTCCTCGTCTTCGCCTGCGGATTTCAGGCTGGACGGGGCCGAGATGTTGGCAATCACGAAATCACGGTCGGTGATCATCGGACGCGTGCCCTCGGGCAGGACGATTTCCGACATGTGGATCACGTCGCCAACATCATGGTTGGTCAGGTCGATCACCAGCTTGTCCGGGATGTCGCCAGCGGTCACTTTCAACTCAACCTCGTTACGCACAACGGTCAGAACACCGCCGCGTTTCAGGCCGACCGAAACTTCTTCGCCGATGAATTCAACCGGGATGAACAGGTTGATCCGCGAGTTGCGGCGCAGGCGCATCAGATCCAGATGCGTTGGCAGGTCTTTGACAACATCGCGCTGGACGTTGCGGCAGATCACACGCACATCTTCCTGGCCTTCAACCTGAAGGTTGAACAGGGTCGACAGGAATTTGCCGGCCTTCAAGCGTTTCAGCAACTCGTTGTATTTGATGTTGATCGGCTGCGGATCAAGACCGCCACCATAAACCACACCTGGTACTTGTCCTTCACGGCGTGCTTGTCGGGCGGCCCCCTTGCCTGTCCCCGCGCGTGCCGTGGCGATAAGATCTGGAATCTGTCCAGCCATCGGAATTCTCCTTAACGTTCGAAAGGCGGCTTTCCTCCAAGGGTGCAAAGCCGCAAGAAGCCGTCCCTATAGGGGGAATCACGCTGGAAGGGAAGGGGGAAATCGCAAGGCAGGCAAGGCTGCCGGTCGCCCTTGGCAGGGCTATTCCCATTCGCCGCTGAACCCTTTCGGCACCATCAGGATATCACGGTCAACGTCCTTGATATCGCGGTGGCCGCAGAAGGCCATCGAAAGGTCAAGTTCGTTGCGCAAAATCTCAAGCGCGGTGCTGACGCCCTGTTCGCCCATCGCGCCCAGACCGTAAAGGAAGCTGCGCCCGATATAGGTGCCCTTGGCGCCCATCGCGAAGGCTTTCAGCACATCCTGGCCCGAGCGGATGCCGCCATCCATATGCACCTCGATCTTGTCGCCAACCGCGTCCAGAATAGTGGGCAGGGCGCGGATTGACGACAATGCGCCATCCAGTTGCCGACCGCCGTGATTGGACACGATGATCGCGTCGGCCTCGGTGCTGACGGCCATTTTCGCGTCCTCGACATCATTGATGCCTTTCAGGATCAGCCTGCCGCCCCAGTGTTTTTTCACCCAGGCAACATCGTCCCAGGACAACGCCGGATCAAACTGGCTGTTGGTCCATTCGCTAAGTTTGCTCATGTCGCCAACGCCGTCGACATGGCCGACAATATTGCGAAAATCACGCCGTTTGGTGCCCAGCATCCCCATCGCCCAACGCGGCTTGGTCGCGATGTTGATCATGTTGGCAACCGTCAGCTTGGGCGGGGCCGACAAGCCGTTTTTCAGATCGCGATGTCGCTGGCCCAGGATTTGTAGATCCAGTGTCAGCACCAGGGCCGAGCATTTCGCCGCCTTGGCCCGCCCGATCAGGCGCTTCATAAACTCTCGGTCTTTCATCATGTAAAGCTGGAACCAGAACGGTTTGGTGGTGTGGGCGGCGACATCCTCGATCGAGCAGATCGACATGGTCGACAGCGTGAACGGCACGCCGAACTTTTCCGCCGCCTTCGCCGCCTTGATCTCGCCATCGGCATGCTGCATCCCGCACATGCCGATCGGCGCCAGCGCCACCGGCATGGCCACATCCTGACCGATCATCTGGGTCTTGGTTGACCGCGCGCGCAGATCCACAGCGACCCGTTGGCGGAAATGAATGTCCTGAAAATCAGTGGTGTTTTCGCGAAATGTCTGTTCTGTCCATGAGCCGGTTTCAGCGTATTCATAAAACATCTTTGGCACGCGCTTTTGGTAAAGGGCGCGCAGATCGTCGATGCAGGTGATGACGGGCATTGTCTGGGTCTCCGGCGGCTGGGGCGGCGATGGGTCTTGGCTAAACGAGTGTTAGCAATCCCCGCCAGCCTGCGCAATCAGGGACTGGGTGATCCGCAGTACCAGATCATCACGCGCTGTGGGCACCGTCTGCCAGGGTTTTGACAAAAGCCAGGACTTCGGCCGTGGATTGGCCCTGGCCCATCCGCTCCACAATGGCGGAGCCGACGACGACACCGTCGGCCACTTTGCCAATTGCTTCGGCGGCGTCCGGCGTTTTGATGCCAAAGCCGACGATCACCGGAATGTCGGTGGATTGCTTGATCCGGTCAACCTCGGGCGCGACGATGTCGGCATTGGCCTCAGCCGCGCCGGTGATGCCGGTGATCGAAACATAATACAAAAAGCCCGAGGTGTTTTGCAAAACCTTCGGCAAGCGCTTGGCGTCCGTGGTTGGCGTGGCCAGGCGGATGAAATTCATGCCTGCGGCATTGGCCGGAATGCACAGTTCTTCATCTTCTTCGGGTGGCAGATCAACCACAATCAGCCCGTCGATCCCGGCGGCTTTGGCGTCCTTCAGAAACGCCGGCACACCATGACTGTAGATCGGGTTGTAATAGCCCATCAACACGATCGGCGTCGTCGTGTCTGTTTCGCGAAACGCCGCCGCCAGGGCCAGGGTCTTGTTCAACGTCATGCCGCCTGCAAGGGCGCGCTGGCCCGCAAGCTGGATGGTTTTCCCATCGGCCATCGGATCGGTGAAGGGAAGGCCCAGTTCGATCACGTCAACACCGGCTGCGGGCAGGCCTTTGACCAGATCAAGCGAGCGGTCAAAATCGGGATCGCCCGCCATCACATAGGTCACGAATGCTTTCTTGCCTGCGGCTTTCAACTCGGCGAATTTGTCATCGATTCTGGTCATGGCCCGTCCTTGCGATTTTCCTGTGGTGGTTTGCGCCAAGGCGTCCAGAAAATCAACGGCAAAACCGGTTTCAGGGGGCTGGCAAACCCTTTAGCCTGGAATCCCGACGCCGGGGTGTGTGATCTGAGCGCCGCTGAAAGCAAGCGTATCCTCGACTTGCCAACCCCTGATAAGCACCGCTTGAACAGCGCCGCCGATGTCAATACAAGCGGCCCGAATTCAATGCATGATCGGAGACCAAGATGGGTTTCAAGACCGGTATCGTGGGCCTGCCCAATGTTGGCAAATCCACTTTGTTCAACGCCCTGACCAGAACCGCCGCAGCACAGGCGGCCAATTTTCCGTTCTGCACGATTGAACCGAATGTCGGCGAAGTGTCGGTGCCTGATGAACGGCTGCAAAAGCTAGCGGCAATCGCCGGGTCGAAATCCATCATCCCAGCCCGAATGACGTTTGTTGATATCGCTGGTCTCGTCAAAGGCGCCAGCAAAGGCGAGGGGTTGGGCAATCAGTTTCTGGCCAATATCCGTGAATGCGATGCCATCGCGCATGTGCTGCGCTGTTTTGAAAACGCCGATGTCACCCATGTCGATGGCCGGGTTGACCCTATTGCGGACGCTGAAACCATCGAGACCGAGCTGATGCTGGCCGATATGGAAAGCATCGAAAAGCGGTTGCAGAACCTTGGCCGCAAGATCAAGGGCGGTGACAAGCAGGCGATTGAGCAGGATACTTTGCTGCGCCGCGCGCTTGCGGCCCTTGAAAACGGCAAGCCCGCGCGCACTGTTGAGATCGCCGATGACGAGCGTAAATCCTGGGTGATGCTGCAATTGCTGACCGCCAAGCCGATCCTTTATGTCTGCAATGTCGAGGAGGAAAACGCCGCCAAAGGCAACGCATATTCCGAACGTGTGGCCGTGATGGCAGCGGAACAAGGTGCTGCCTCGGTCGTGATTTCTGCCGCGATTGAGGAAGAGATCAGCCAGCTTGACCTGGATGAGGCGACAATGTTCCTGGAAGAACTGGGCCTGACCGAGGCCGGTCTGGATCGGCTGATCGCAGCCGGATATCAGCTTTTGCATCTGCAAACCTATTTCACCGTCGGCCCGAAAGAAGCCCGCGCCTGGACCATCCGTGAAGGCACCCCTGCCCCGCAAGCCGCCGGTGTCATCCACGGAGATTTCGAACGCGGCTTCATTCGCGCCGAAACAATCGCCTATGATGACTATATCAAATACACAGGCGAACAGGGCGCGAAAGAGGCCGGCAAGATGCGCGCTGAAGGCAAATCTTATGTGGTTGCCGACGGAGATGTCTTGCATTTTCTACATAATACCTGACGGCTGGCGGGCCGGATTTTAACATAAGTTAACACCCAGGGTTCATATTGGTTCCAGTGGGGGCGTAAAGGATAGGGAGCCAGGGGTGGCGAACTTTACGCATCTGTCCACGTTGGTGGGCGGCTCGTTCAGTCATATGAACGGCATAAATACGCTTGAGGCTATGGTTACACGCGGTGGCCTCAGGATTTTCTCGGTTTCGGCCAGTGATGGCGGGATCAATGGCATAACATTTCCCTCAATTGGGGCAGCGTCCCTGGTCGGGACAGTAACGGCCAGTGGTGCGGCGGGGATGTTCGGGTTCCGCTCAATGCTGTTGCCTGATCTGTTTGGCCGCGACGTTCTTGTTGCAAGTAATCCGATGGCGGACAATGTGTCCTTCCATCAGGTGCGCCGCGACGGCAGCTTGCGAGAAATCGGCGCGCAATGGACCTATGGCAGTGACTTGCCAAACCTGGAACTGGCCGAGGTGATCACGGTCGGTGCCACGACATTTGCCTATGCAAGCGCGGTCGATGGCGCTGGCATCAGTGGCTTTAAGATCCGCCCGAATTACAAGGTGATCCCGCTGACACATGACGCGGTCGATGGTGATCTTGCGGCCGGGTCGATCACGGGTCTGGCGGCGGCCCAGGTCGGGGCAAGCTCCTACCTGTTTTCGGTTGATTACCAAACGTCCGTCGTGACCACCTATATGGTGCGATTGAACGGCAGGCTGGATGAAGTCACCGGCTATGAACCCGGCGATGGGTCTGGGTTTTCCGGCGCATCGGCACTTGAAAGCCTAACCATAGGTGGTGAGGAATATTTGCTGTTGGCTGCCGCCGGGTCCAGTACCTTGACGATGTTTTCCATTGGCCAAGACGGGTCTCTGAGCGAGGTTTCGCAAGTCCGCGATGATCAGGACACACGGTTTCAAAACGTCGATGTGATTGAACTACTGGACTATCGCGATCGCACGTTCCTGCTGGCGGCAGGCTCTGATCTGGGCCTATCGTTGTTTGAGATCAATCCTGATGGCAGCCTGTTTCACCTGAAAAGCATCGTCGACGATCAGTACACGACATTGAACAAAGTCACGTCCATTTCGGCCTCGGCTGCCGGGCGGATCGTGCAGGTTGTGGTCGCTAGCGAAGGCGATGAGGGTGTCAGCATTTTTGATCTGGACCTCGGGCGGATCGGATCGATAGCAACCGGAACCGCGCAATCTGAAAACATACTGGGCAATTATCGTGATAATCTGCTGTTTGGCGGGGCCGGTAATGACAGCTTTCTAGGCGGCAATGGTGATGACCGGTTCTATGATGGGGACGGCCAGGACGTGATGAAGGGCGGGCCGGGGGACGATGTGTTTGTCATGGCAAATGATCAGGACACCGATCTGATCCGCGATTTCACCTTCGGCGAGGACCGGATAGATCTAAGCGCGCTCAACATGCTTTATCACTACGCGGCTCTTACGTTTCTGCCGATGTCAAACGGCGTCAGGATAGATTTCTTCGATGAACGCCTGATCGTGCGCACACCCGACTATGACCGGCTGACGTTTGAGGATTTCAGCCAGGACGATTTCATTTTCGGATAAGTCGAATTATTCGCTTGTCCCTCATTTATGAAAGAGGCTAAAGACGTCGGCGGAGACGTGGCCGAGTGGTCGAAGGCGCTCCCCTGCTAAGGGAGTAAACGGGGAACCGTTTCGAGGGTTCGAATCCCTTCGTCTCCGCCACCCACACTTTTTATCCTTATTTTTCAGATATATATTGCAAAACAAGGCTTTGTCCGACTTGCATTGCTACAATAGACTGCTACAGTAATCTGCATGAATCCTCGTGTATCAGTTCCTCAAATCTTCCTGCGTGGCAATAAGTGGTATGTGCGTGTGCAGGTGCCAAAATCGATGCAGGAACGCCTAAGGCGCAAGGAATACTGGGTTTCTTTGAGAACATCTGATCGTGCCGAGGCATTGCGATATGCAACTACCGCCACCCAGAAGAAGCGCCGCGAAATATCTGCGGTGTATCGTCGGCTCAGCGCCATCAAAGAGACGATCCATGAACTCGACGAGGATCAGCAATTATCATTGGGACGAGAAGCCTACGCTACCCATGTTCGTGGCGGTGCCGATCTCATTGCGGAGTTCGAGGCCAGCAACTTTGACACACTGAAAGATTTCACCGAAGCCCGTGCAGAGACTGTTGATGATCTGGTTGGTCGATTGCGGTTGGCGCGATCTGATACTCCCCACATCCGCGTTATGGTTTTTACCCTGATGGAAGAGAACGGCATCAGACTGCCTGAGGGGTCGGTGGCGTTCCAACAACTCCTGGAAATCTGTGCAGACACTTTCATCGAAGCGAAGCGAAATGAACTGGCGCAGCTACGGGGCCGTGCCGTGCATGATGCGCCCAATCCTCACTACGTCGATGCAGTCACAGGTGGACCGAAGGATTACGTCTCTTTGGGAGACCAATTGGCCATGCCACCTGAACCAACGCCGAGCCTCACTGCTTTGATGGATAAGTTCCTGGACAACCCGAATAAGCTGCGAACTGACAAGACCAAGAAGTCGGTCAGAGGATACCTGTGTGTTGTGTTCCAAATCCTAGGTGACGACACGCCCGTCGATGAGATTACTGAAGCGGATTGCGAACGGGTGCGTGATCTTATCGCCAGGCTCCCACCGAACTTCATGAAGCTTCCCGATGCCGACAAGCACACCCTAGAAGAACTCGCCGACATGGCTGAGCGAAAGAAGATGGCCAAGCTATCGCCGACAGGAGTGAACAATTTCTTGCGCTGGTTACTGACCTTCCTCGGCTGGTGCCATCGTAAGGGAATGATGAATCGGATGCCCACGGCCTATGCTGAGATCAAGGTGGCCGATCCTGTGCGAAAGCAGGACAAGCGGGAAGCATTTTCCGACGATCAGTTAAGCGTCATTTTCCGCAGTCGGGTGTATCGGGACCAAGAACGGGATAGCAGCCTGTTCTGGGTGCCTCTGATCGCACTTTGGAACGGGATGCGGTCAAACGAGATTTGCCAGTTGGATGTGGCGGATATCAAACTGGAAGAGAACGTCTGGGGGTTCGATGTCACGCACATCAGCACCACGGGGGGCGACGACAAGTCTGTAAAGACAAGTAGTTCGATCCGCTTTGTCCCGATGCACCCAAGGTTGATTGATTTTGGTCTATTGGACTTCCATGCAGCGCGGCCACAGGATGCTAAGTTGTTCGGGGACATCACCCGTGGAGTGGATGGGTATTACTCAACGAACTTCAGCAAGAAGGTGAACCGTTATCTCAAGGGTATTGGCGCACATGGGCCAAAGCATAAGTTTCACTCATTTAGACACAATTTCCGTGATGCTTTGCGGAAGGGCCGCGTGGATCGAGAAATTGGCAAAGCACTGGGGGGCTGGACGGGCGGTAACACCGATGCGTTCGACATCTATGGCAACGGTTACGACGTTAACGAACTCAGGGATGAGATCGTTAGGGTGGATTACCCGTATGTGGATTGGTCCAAGATTTGATGGCAGCGCATTTGGAGATGGAATACATCTGCATGTCAGTGTAAATTTGTCATAAAAATAAGGGGATTTGTTGATTTTCAAATACCCTTATTGGGACAATATATACTCACTATTGGGACATATTTGGGTGGGAACTTACCGCGTAAGGAAGCAATTCGGTGTCCATGACTGAACGCCGGTGAGGCATCACTCATGTAAAAGTAGTTCCACCAGTCCACCCGGATGGTGCTTGGCCTTTCGCCAGTCACCTGCGTGAGCATCGATCAGCTTCCAGAAGGCGGTGCCGTGGGTTCTAATGCATTAGGTTGGCAACTGCGCATCTGGGACGTAAGCGTCCCACCCATCTTTTCCTAGGAACCCATCGAACTGTTCAGGTGTTACCAGAGCGTATTCGAACTGGTTGCCTTCTGCCAATTTTTCAGCCGCTTCTTTCTTCGCCAACACAACGGGATCATCCTTCTTCCAGTTGGACTTCACCTCAATGATGTGGGCCTTTCCATCATCCCGATAGACCAAAAAGTCTGGGTGATAGTTGCAAACTGTGTGCGACTCAGGGTGAATATAATACACCTGAAAACCTGACTGACCGTGCACCAACATACCCGTGAAATAGATGTTTGTTGTCTTGTCGTCGCCTAAGACTCGCTCGAAGAAATCCACCTCAGGATTGCTGTCGAAGCAATAGGTGTCGAGATGGAACGACTTTGACCGTTTCCCGTCGAACTTTGGATAGTCACGCCGTGCGATCAGATGTTCTTGTGCTTTGAAGGTGAAGGTCGGCAATCGATTGGATTGATTGTTGTAACCTCGGATGAGTTCCACTTCTTCCTCAACCGAGTTCTGGAACTTTTCGACCTCGAAGAACGCATGGAATAGATGGGGCACCAGAATGTCGTAGATGAAGTCATTGGCCTTGTTCACAACCGATAGGATTTCATCAAACGATATGTTCGTGTTAGCCAACGCATCCTCGACATCAAATGCGCTAATCTGATCACCTGAGAAATAGCGGGCAAGCTCACCGACTAATGTGATCTTCGAGTATCGACACGCGACATCCGCAGCCACCTTGAGGAGGTCTATGGATTACGGGTTTC
>CAYXXQ010000082.1:0-11163 GCA_964469075.1 uncultured Rhodobacter sp. | reverse complement strand
AATGCGGTCTGCCGAAAAAGATGGCGCTGGAGCTGTTCAAGCCGTTCATCTATTCTCGGCTTGAAGCCAAAGGCCTGTCCTCGACCGTCAAGCAAGCCAAAAAACTGGTTGAAAAGGAACGTCCCGAGATTTGGGACATCCTCGACGAGGTTATTCGCGAACACCCTGTCATGCTAAACCGTGCGCCGACATTGCACCGTCTTGGCATTCAGGCCTTCGAACCTGTGTTGATCGAAGGCAAAGCGATCCAGCTTCACCCGCTGGTTTGTTCGGCCTTTAACGCAGACTTTGACGGCGACCAGATGGCGGTTCACGTCCCTCTGTCGCTGGAGGCCCAGCTTGAAGCCCGCGTTCTGATGATGTCGACAAACAACGTTCTGTCGCCTGCCAACGGCAAGCCGATTATCGTGCCGTCGCAGGATATGATCTTGGGCCTCTACTATATCACGCTCGAACGTGAGGGCCAAATCGGCGAAGGCATGGCGTTTTCGTCGATGGAAGAGGTGAACCACGCCCTTAATGCTGGCGTCGTGCATCTGCATTCCAAAGTCACCTGCCGCATTCAGCAGGTCGATGAGGAAGGCAATATCTTCAATGCGCGGTATGAAACCACACCGGGCCGGGTTCGCCTTGGCTCCCTTTTGCCGCTGAATCACAAAGCGCCTTACGATATCCTGAACCGCCTGCTGCGGAAAAAGGAAGTCGCCGAGGTGATCGACACCGTCTACCGCTATTGCGGCCAGAAAGAATCGGTCATTTTCTGCGATCAGATCATGCGCCTGGGGTTCCAGGAAGCGTTCAAGGCGGGCATTTCGTTCGGCAAGGACGACATGATCATCCCGGACAGCAAATGGACGATCGTCAATGGTGTGCGCGAACAGGTTAAGGAATTCGAACAGCAATATATGGACGGCCTGATTACCCAGGGCGAGAAATATAACAAAGTTGTCGATGCCTGGTCGAAATGTTCGGACACGGTTGCGGATGCGATGATGGCTGACATCTCGGCCATGAAACGCGACGCTGCCGGTGCCGAAATGGAACCGAACTCGGTTTACATGATGGCCCACTCTGGCGCGCGTGGCTCCCCTGCGCAGATGAAACAGCTTGGCGGTATGCGCGGTCTGATGGCCAAACCCTCGGGCGAGATCATCGAAACGCCGATCATCTCGAACTTTAAGGAAGGTCTGACCGTTCTTGAATACTTCAACTCGACCCACGGTGCCCGTAAGGGTCTGGCCGATACCGCGCTTAAAACCGCGAACTCGGGCTATCTGACGCGGCGTCTGGTTGACGTGGCGCAGGATTGCATCGTGCGTTTGGATGATTGTGGCACCGACCGCCGCATCACCGCCCGCGCGGCTGTGAACGACGGTGAAGTCGTCGCCTCCTTGTCCGAGCGTATTCTTGGCCGGGTTGCTGGCGAAGACATTCTGCGCCCGCTAAGCGACGAAGTGCTGTGCCGCGAAGGGGAATTGATCGACGAGCGTATGGCCGATCTGATCGAAGCCGCTGGTGTGCAGTCGTTCCAGATGCGCTCCCCCCTGACGTGCGAATCCGAAGAAGGCGTCTGTGCACAGTGCTATGGTCGCGACTTGGCCCGCGGTACGCGTGTTAACCTTGGCGAAGCTGTCGGCATCATCGCCGCTCAGTCGATCGGTGAGCCCGGCACACAGCTGACGATGCGGACGTTCCACATCGGCGGCATTGCGCAGGGTGGTCAGCAATCCTTCCAGGAAGCCAGCCACGAAGGCGTCATCGCGTATCGCGGTGAAAACGTCATCGTCAACGCTGATGGCGACCAGATCGTCATGGCGCGGAACATGGAACTGGTGGTTGAAGAACCGGACGGAACCGAGCTTGCCAGCCACAAGATGGGCTACGGCTCCCGCTTGCTGGTGAAATCGGGCGACAAGGTGAAGCGCGGCGACAAGCTGTTTGAATGGGATCCCTACACATTGCCGATCATCGCCGGTATGGACGGGGTTGCCAAATTCGTCGATCTGACGGCAGGCATCTCGATCCGTGACGAAACCGATGATGCAACCGGCATCAGCCAGAAAATCGTCACCGACTGGCGTGCAGCGCCCAAAGGCAACGAGCTGAAGCCCGAAATCATCGTCATGGACCCGGTAACGGGCGAACCGGTACGCCAGAAGAACGGCAACCCGGAAACCCATGCGATGTCAGTGGATGCCATTCTGTCGATCGAAGACGGACAGGACATCAAGGCTGGCGACGTGCTGGCGCGCATCCCGCGCGAAGGTGCGAAAACCAAGGACATCACCGGTGGTCTGCCGCGTGTGGCCGAGTTGTTTGAAGCCCGTCGTCCGAAAGATCACGCGATCATCGCTGAAATTGATGGTTACGTGCGCTATGGCCGCGACTACAAGAACAAGCGTCGCCTCAGCATCGAGCCTGCGGATGAGAATCTGGAGCCGGTGGAATACATGGTGCCCAAGGGCAAGCATATACCGGTTCAGGAAGGTGATTTCATCCAGAAGGGTGAATACATCATGGACGGCAACCCGGCCCCGCATGACATCCTGCAAATCATGGGGATCGAGGCGCTGGCGGATTACCTGATCGACGAAGTGCAGGACGTTTATCGTCTGCAAGGCGTGAAGATCAACGATAAGCATATCGAGGTGATCGTCCGGCAGATGCTGCAAAAGTGGGAGATCTCTGAAAGCGGTGGCACCACCCTTCTGAAGGGGGAACATGTCGACAAGTCAGAGTTTGACTCAGCCAACGCCAAGGCAGTTGCCAACGGGATGGAGCCAGCCAAAGGCGGCCCGATCCTGCTGGGGATCACTAAAGCTTCGTTGCAGACCCGCTCGTTCATCTCGGCAGCGTCGTTCCAGGAAACCACCCGCGTGCTGACCGAGGCTGCGACCCAAGGCAAGCGCGACAAGCTGATCGGCCTGAAGGAAAACGTCATCGTTGGCCGTCTGATCCCGGCCGGCACAGGTGGTGCGACCCAACAGGTCCGCAAACTTGCCGCCAAACGCGACTCGGTGATTATCGAGGCGCGCCGCGAAGAAGCCGAAGCCGCCGCCGCACTGGCAGCCCCGACGGAACTGGATGCAGGCGTAACATTCGGCATGGACGACGTGACCGAAGACGCAGACATCGGCGGTCTGGTCGACACCCCGGAAACCGGCGGCGGCGAACAGCCCTGATCAAGGGTTGTCCTGAAAAGGGACGCACCCGCCAGAAAATCAAAACCCCCGTCGGCAACGGCGGGGGTTTTGCGTTGTTTGCTGCCTGTCGTGTCAGCAGGCGGTTTACCAATGCCTTGTCATTTGCGCGGCCAACGGCGGCCGCGTTGATGTGCTTGGCGTTAAGATCAATAAACTCGATCCCCATACCCAGCGTATGTGGCTATTTGCGGCCCTGGACGACTTGATTGAAATTCTGCGGACCAATCGCACCAATATGGCTGCGACAGGCGCCAGTCGGCCAATACCTTAGCGCAGCCAGCCGCCGTCACGACCCCGCCTGGCATAGCTGACCAGGAAGGTCGCGATGACCAAAGGCATTATTGCTGTCAGAACGAACTCGGCCCCGGAAAACTCAAACGGTGCCGATGACAGTAACAAAGCGTGGCTCAGCGACAAAAGCACGCCGATGAATGAGATCACAAGTACCGGCATCGCCAGCGCCCGCCGCATCAGTAGCAGCACCGACCCAAGGCTTCCGAAAATCACCGCCACGCCAAAGCCGATGGTGGCCCAAAGCGGCCGACTTTCGGCAAAGGCGCGGTGCTGCTCGGGCATCTGGGCCAGGGTTTCCGGGTTCATCTGCATGATAAAATTCATCAGCCCCAGCAAGTTCCAGATCAGCGTCACGGCACCAATTACCCACAAGCTCCAATGCGCGGATGTTCCCTCTGTCTTTGTCATTTCGTGTTCTCCCCGTTTTGGTTTCAGGCCTGCAATTCAGCCAGTATGTCGTCGATAATCCGGTAGCCGCTGGCCCAGCCGCCATCCATATTCGCCATCATCTTGGCAAAACATGTGATTTCTGCATCAGACGCATCCAGCGGAGTTTGCGACAAGCGCACCTGGGTCTTGCCGTCCTGATCTTCAAACCGCACCTCGGTCAGCAAAGTGCGCGGCCAGTTCGGCATCATCGGGTTTGCCGTCACGTTCCATTCGGCATCACTTGCGCAATGATGCCAGACCATGCGGCGGCCTTTATCAACCTCCTGAAACGTCACCTTGCTGAACATCGACTTTTCACCCCAGCGCATTTCCCCCAGCCAGACACCGCCGGGACGCAGGTCAAACTCGTGAATAACCGTGTCAGCCCCCGGACCGTACCAACGGTTCAGCAGGGCCGGGTCGGTCCAGGCTTGCCACACCAGATCGCGGGGGGCGTCAAACAGGCGTTCCAGGATATATTCGGGCAAATCAGTCATGGTCGATGTCCTTTGCTTGGGGGGTTTGCAGGGCCAAAAGCAGATCATCCAACTGATCAAAGCTGCCACCCCAAAAGCTGCGAAACTCGGCCAGCCAGTCAACGGCCGCCACCATCGGGGCCGCCTTCAAGCGGGCAGGCCTGCGCTGTTCATCGACACCGCGTTCCACCAGCCCGGCGCGTTCCAGCACTTTCAGATGCCGGGAAATCGCAGGCTGGCTGACCTTGAAGGGGGCCCCGATCTCGGTGACCGAGGCTTGCCCGCCCATCAACCGCGACAGGATCGCCCGCCGGGTCGGATCGGCAAGGGCGGCAAAAACCGCATCCAGATCGGGCGGCGGTGGTTTATAACCAACGGTTTCCATAACAATAGTGTTATGGAAAAATCACCTTGGGTCAACCCCGCCACGCCAAAGGTGATCCATATCAATGCAAATCCAACTGGCCCACCCATACTGCCCGCCAACCGGATCCTTGGGAGAAAGGCCAAGCCAATGCCGAAGTATGACCAGATAGACGTCAAAGAAACCGCCTACCTTTACGCTGATCGCGCGTGTTCAATGGACCCAACCGAGGTTTCAAAACACATGGGATCGGCCTTTCAGGAAGTTTGGGCCTTCATGTCGGGAAACCAGATTTCGCCGACGGGCGGTGCGCTGTCGGTCTATTACACCTATGACCCCGACACGATCAGCTTTCGCGCCGGTTTCACCATCGCAGCCGCTGACTTGGCCAAAGCCAACGGCGACGTAAAAGCCGATGTCACCCCGGCCTGTAAGGTGCTGCATTTTGTTCACAAAGGCCCCTATGAAACCCTTAGGGCGGCCTATGGCGACATGATGCAGTACATGGAACAGGAAAAAATAGGTTTCGCCGCCCCAACCTGGGAGGTCTATCTGAACGATCCAAGCCAGGTAAAACCCGAGGATCTGCTGACCGAGATTTTCGTCGCCCTGGCCTAAGCCCCAAAGCCGGGTCCAACGCCATTTTGGGCTGGCAAATCCAGACGCCCAGCGCCACACTCTGCCCGAAACCAGCCGGGTGCCAAATGCCACAATCCGACAATATGCGCGGCGCGCTTTTGATGATGGCCTCGATGGCCGCCTTCGCGCTGAACGACACGTTTTTCAAATCCGTCGCCGGCAATGTGCCGTTCTTTCAGGCGATCCTGATCCGGGGCGTGCCGACCTGCCTGTTGTTGGCATTGGCGGCCTGGTTCAGCGGCGCTTTCAAAATCGCAATCCCGGCCGCAGATTGGCGCACCATTGGGTTGCGCACATTTGGCGAGATGGGCGCGACGATCTGCTTTCTGATCGCGCTCTTTAACATGCCGATCGCCAATGTCACCGCGATCCTGCAAACATTGCCGCTGGCCATCACCCTGGTTGGCGCGCTGTTCTTTGGCGAAACCGTTGGTTGGCGGCGCTACATCGCCATCCTGATCGGCTTTGGCGGCATGTTGCTGATCGTGCGTCCCGGCGCTGAGGGGTTTGACATCTATGCCCTGCTGGCGCTGGTCGCCGTTGGATTCGTCGTCATCCGTGATCTGTCCACCCGCCGCCTAAGCCGCGCCATTCCGTCAATGGTGGTCGCCCTGATCGCCGCCGCCGCCATCACCACAATGGGCGGCATCGGCACGCTGCTCAGCGGCTGGGAACCGGTCGCGCTGCTGTCCGTCGGCAAGCTGTCAATGGCCTCGATCTTCATCATCGGCGGCTATCTGCTAAGTGTCATGGTCATGCGGGTCGGCGAAATCGCCGTGGTTTCGCCGTTTCGCTACACCGCTCTGATCTGGGCCATCCTGCTTGGCATGATCGCGTTTAGCGAGTTCCCCGACAGCCTGACCCTGCTGGGCAGCGCCATCGTGGTCGGCATGGGCGTCTACACATTCTACCGCGAACGTCAGGTGGCAAGACGATTGGCAAGATAGACACAATCACAACGACCAGCGCAGTACGTGGTTTCGCGCATGGATGGTCTGTGCCAATCTTCGCTAAACAGAAACCTGCCTCATTCCAGAAAGGATCGCGAAGCCCCATGACATCAGATCACCCCAAACGCCCGATTACCGACCTTACCAGACGCCATGTTTTGGCCGGGGTGACCGCCGCTGCAGCCAGTGTCGCCCTTCCAAGCTGGGCTGCCAATACGCCTTTGAAAACGATTGCCGGGCAAAAGGGGATACAGTTCGGGTCAGCCCTTGATTGGCCGGATCATCGGATTTTTGGCAACCCCAAGGTCGGTGCGATCTATGCCAAGCAATGCTCACAATTTGTGATGGGCCACCAGCTGATGTGGAACCAGAACCAGCGGCAGAAAAACCATGCCTTGTCCTTTGCCAAGGCCGATCGTGCCGTCAGTTTTGCCCGCAAGCATGGGGTGAAAATGGCTGGCCATGCCGCGATCTGGCATGGATCGGCGCCACATTGGCTGGCGGGGGAAGTTGCCAAGGGCAATGGCAAGAAGCTGATCGTTAATCATGTTTCGCAGATGCTGGATCACTATCGTGGTCAGTTCAATTACTGGGTCGTGGTGAACGAGCCGTTTGATTACCATAAACGCCGCAAAGACGGACTGTTTCCGACGCCTTTCGCCGATGCCCTTGGCGAAGATTATATCGACCTTGCGTTTCAAGTCGCGGCAGAAGCCGACCCAACCGCCATTCTGGTCCTGAACGAGGTGGGGCTTGAACATGATTACCCGGATGCGCAGCGAAAACGAAGCATGATGATCAAGACCGTGAAGCGGCTCAAGAAAAAGGGGATACCGATCCACGCCGTTGGCCTTCAGGCGCATCTGGTGCCGCATTACCCGTTCAACAAATCCAAGTTCCGCAATTTTTTGGCGCAGATCCAAAGACTGGGTTTGAAAGTCTACCTCACGGAAATGGATGTTGACGACAATTCCTTCCCGACCGACCCGGCGCGTCGGGACAAGGGTGTCGCCAAGATGATCAAAGGGTTTCTGGATGTCTGTCTGGCAAACCCGGCCTGTGACACCGTTGTCATGTGGGGGCTGATCAACAAGTATAACTGGCTGAACTGGCCGGAACAGAAACGACCCGACAAGATCAGCAAATATTCCCTGCAATTGCCACGCAAAGATGGCACGCCACACCGCCCGACCCTTTATGATGATGCATTGCAGCCAACCCTGGCCTGGCACGCAGTTGCGGCGGCGCTTGAAAAGGCGAAACCCAGATAAGCCGGGGCTATGGGAGGGCGATGCTGACGCGTCAGGTCAATAGCTGCGCTGGTTCCGGCTTGGGGCTGTTGACAACCTCTGCGACTCCCCCTATACGCCCGTCATTGACCGAAGGGGCCATTGGCTCTTTTGGTCGTTAAGCCACAAATTGGCGGTCAAGATCCTGGTCCAAGGCCATGATCCTCTGGAAATTCAAGCCGCGGCGCTTCCCGAAGAAAATTAGGGGACGCTGGCGGTTTTGGTGTGTTGCCGTATGGCCATGCACCCGCACGAGTTTGAAACGGGTAGAACGGGGTACGCCGAATGCCAACGATCCAACAGCTGATCCGCAAACCGCGGCAGCCAAAAGTAAAACGCCAGAAGTCGCAGCATTTGCAGGCTTGTCCGCAAAAGCGTGGCGTCTGCACGCGTGTTTATACGACGACACCAAAAAAGCCGAACTCCGCGATGCGGAAAGTGGCCAAGGTTCGCCTGACCAACGGGTTTGAGGTGATCAGCTACATTCCGGGTGAAAGCCATAACCTTCAGGAGCACTCGGTGGTTCTGATCCGTGGTGGCCGGGTAAAAGACCTTCCGGGTGTCCGTTATCACGTTCTGCGTGGTGTGCTGGATACCCAGGGCGTCAAAGACCGTCGTCAACGTCGTTCGAAATACGGCGCCAAGCGGCCCAAATAAGCATTTGGGCCATCCCGGACGCGGTTCGGGAGCACGCCCCTCAACGTGTAAGAGGAATACATCATGTCCCGTCGCCATCGCGCCGAAAAACGTGAGATCCTGCCGGACGCCAAATTTGGCGATACCGTGCTGACAAAATTCATGAACAACCTGATGCTTGACGGCAAAAAATCCGTCGCTGAAAGCATCGTTTACGGCGCCCTTGAACGGGTTGAAGGCAAGCTGAAACGCGCGCCCGTCGAAGTGTTCCACGAAGCCCTTGAAAACATCAAACCCGGGGTCGAAGTTCGCTCGCGCCGGGTTGGTGGGGCAACCTATCAGGTGCCGGTCGAAGTCCGCCCTGAGCGTCGTGAAGCCCTTGCGATCCGCTGGCTGATCAAAGCCAGCCGTGCGCGCAACGAAAACACGATGGAAGAACGTCTTGCCTCGGAATTGCTGGACGCCGTGAATGCGCGCGGTTCGGCCGTTAAGAAGCGCGAAGACACCCATAAGATGGCCGAGGCGAACAAAGCCTTCAGCCATTATCGCTGGTAATAACGTCAGACTTTTCTGACGAACTCAAAGGCACAAGCAGATGGCACGCGAATACGAACTCGACCATTACCGTAACTTCGGGATTATGGCGCATATCGATGCAGGTAAAACCACCTGCACCGAGCGGATTCTGTTTTACACAGGTAAATCTCACAATATCGGTGAAGTGCATGATGGCGCCGCAACGATGGACTGGATGGAGCAAGAGCAAGAGCGTGGCATCACGATCACGTCCGCTGCGACCACCACGTTCTGGGAGCGGACAACAGACGGAACAACCCCGCAATCCACCAAGCATCGTCTGAACATCATCGACACTCCGGGCCACGTTGACTTCACGATCGAAGTTGAGCGTTCATTGGCGGTTCTTGATGGCGCAGTTGCGCTGTTGGACGCAAACGCCGGTGTCGAGCCGCAGACCGAAACCGTTTGGCGTCAGGCTGACCGGTATAAAGTTCCGCGCATTGTGTTCGTCAACAAAATGGACAAAATCGGTGCAGACTTCTTTAACTGCGTTGAAATGATCAAAACCCGCGTTGGGGGCAATCCGTTGCCGATCCAACTGCCCATCGGCTCGGAGACCGAGCTTGAGGGCATCGTTGATCTGATCACTATGGAAGAGTGGGTTTGGGCCGGTGAAGACCTCGGCGCATCCTGGGAACTCCGTCCTGTGCGCGACAGCCTGAAAGACAAGGCTTTGGAAATGCGCGCCGAGATGATCGAAATGGCCGTCGAAATGGACGACGATGTCATGGAAGCGTATCTCGAAGGCGAAGAGCCTGACGTTGACACGCTGCGCAAACTTATCCGCAAGGGTACGATTGCCATGACGTTCGTTCCGATCCTTGCTGGGTCCGCGTTCAAGAACAAAGGCGTTCAGCCTCTGCTTAACGCTGTGATCGACTTCTTGCCGACACCTCTGGACGTTGTTGATTACATGGGCTTCCGCCCGGGTGATGAAACAGAGACACGCAACATTGCACGCCGCGCAGATGACAACATGCCGTTTTCGGGCCTTGCGTTCAAAATCATGAACGACCCGTTTGTCGGCACGCTGACATTTACCCGCATCTATTCCGGCACCCTTTCTAAGGGTGACAGCATGCTCAATTCTACCAAAGGCAAGAAAGAGCGTGTTGGCCGGATGATGATGATGCACTCAAACGACCGTGAAGAAATCACGGAAGCGTTTGCCGGTGACATCATTGCGCTTGCGGGTTTGAAGGCGACCACAACTGGTGACACGATCTGTTCTGACAAAGATCCGGTCATTCTGGAAACGATGACGTTCCCGGAACCCGTGATCGAGATCGCTGTTGAGCCTAAGACCAAAGCCGACCAGGAAAAAATGTCCACCGGTCTGGCCCGTCTGGCCGCCGAAGATCCGTCGTTCCGCGTTGAAACAGATTTTGAATCCGGTCAGACCATCATGAAGGGCATGGGCGAGCTTCACCTCGACATCCTGGTTGATCGCCTGAAGCGCGAATTCAAAGTGGAAGCCAACATTGGTGCGCCACAGGTTGCCTATCGTGAAACCATTTCACATGAAGCTGAAATTTCCTACACCCACAAGAAACAGTCGGGTGGATCCGGTCAGTTCGCCGAAGTGAAAATGATCATCATGCCAACCGAGCCTGGCGAAGGCTATTCGTTTGAAAGCCGCATCGTTGGTGGTTCGATCCCGAAAGAATACATTCCGGGCGTGGAAAAAGGCATCGAATCTGTCATGGATAGCGGCCCGCTGGCTGGCTTCCCTGTGATTGATTTCAAAGTCGCGCTGATTGACGGTAAATTCCACGACGTTGACTCCAGCGTCATGGCGTTTGAAATCGCCGGTCGGATGGGCATGCGTGAAGGCCTTCGCAAGGCTGGCGCGAAAATGCTGGAACCGATCATGAAAGTCGAAGTTGTCACCCCGGAAGAATATACCGGCGGCATTATCGGTGATCTGACCTCCCGTCGCGGTATGGTTCAGGGGCAAGACACCCGTGGCAACGCAATTGCGATTGATGCAAACGTGCCGCTGGCCAACATGTTCGGTTATATCAACACCCTGCGTTCGATGTCGTCGGGCCGTGCAAACTTCACGATGCAATTCTCGCATTATGATGCTGTACCGCAAAACATCTCGGACGAAATCCAGGCCAAATTCGCATAACCCGCGGTGGGCGCAATCGCCCACCCTACACCTTCGGTGGGCGCAACTGCCCACCTTATCAACCCCGTAGGGTGGGCACTCTGCCCACCATCGCGAGACCCATAAGGAGGCCATCATGGCAAAAGCAAAGTTTGAACGTAACAAGCCGCATTGCAACATCGGCACGATTG
>CAYXXQ010000081.1:10270-11166 GCA_964469075.1 uncultured Rhodobacter sp. | reverse complement strand
CGCCAGACGCTTGTTGTCCCCGGCATGGGCGCGCATCAACTCGGCCACTTCGCCAGCGAAGCTTTCGGCGTTGACCTCCCCCTTGTCGCCGCAGGAAAAGTAGAACATCGACGCGCCCGAACGGCTTTCGCGCACCAGCGGGTTGAAATCCGCCAGGAACGGCGCGTTTTTGTAATCCCAGATCACCATGTAGCCGTCGGCGCATACCAGCACGGCGCGGAACGGGTTGTGGGTGTTCCAAAGCTGCATATTGGTGGTGTCGGTGGCGTAGCGGATGTTCAACGGATCAAACATCAGCAAGCCGCCATAGCCGCGATTAACGATGTGCTGGGTCAACCGCTCCCACCGGAATTTGCGCATCGCTTGCAGATCCGGCAAGTGTAGCCCCGCTGCCTGCCATTCGCGATACGCCAATTGCGTCGGCCCGATTTCGACCCGGTTCTGATCGTTTGGGGTGTTGTCGCCCAGGCGGCCCCCCCGGCTTGGGTCGATTTTGCGGGTGTCGCGGTAAGGTTGGGTCATCTTGCGCTCCGTCATGGTCTATGGTTGACGCTAAGGACGTGAACGGGCCTTGCCATTCAAAAACCGTCTCGGCAATGTCGTATTTGACCATCCCTGCCGGAGCGCGCCTTTGTCTGAGATTTGCCAAACAAGCCTGCCATTAACCCCCTGGACAGCCGAAAAAACCCGCCGATTGCCGGGCCTGAACCCGGTCGCTGCCGGTGACTGGCTGATCGTGGACGAGGTTTATGCAGCCCAGATGGCCTATCGCGAAACACTTTTGGAAACCCGGCGGGATCAGGTCTACCGGCAAGCCAAGGGCGCAGGCCCCGCCGCTGCCGAACTGTTGGAAAAGGTGCTGGCGGAGGTTTCGGTCAAGCCGGGTTACAAGGTTA
>CAYXXQ010000081.1:0-10260 GCA_964469075.1 uncultured Rhodobacter sp. | reverse complement strand
AGGCGGTGGGCTATTCGGTGCTGCTCCCCGCGAGCGCGCTGCCCGGATGGCCGCCTGGTCAGCATCGACCGCCATGCGCCGCTGATCACGGCGGCGCGCCTGGTGCAGGAAGACCTGGTCATTCTGCAAAAATCGGCGGACGAACATGGCCTGACCGCTGCCGTCCTGTGCTTTCCGGCAAGCTGGTCACTGGATGAAAAATTTGGCCGGACATTGACCGGCATCCACGTGCCAGTGGCGTCATATGACGATGACATCGGCCCAAGGGTGCAGCGGTTGTTTGACTTCATCAAACCTGAAATGCCGATGTGGCGGGCCAATTACCTGGTCTATTCCGACCCCGATTTGTTTCAGCCCCGGCGCGAAAACGCCCGCCGCGTGGTGTCGCCCGAAGGCAGACATTGGGTGCGGGTTGAACGCCAGTGCCTGCTGCGGTTGCCGGTCAGCCAGGCGGTTGTGTTTTCAATCCACACCTATGTGGTACCGCTTGAAAATCTTTCGGCTGCGGACCGCACCTCGCTGTTGAAAGCCCGCCCGATTGTTTAGGGCCGCGGCCGCCCTGACACTGCGACAATCCTGCCGGATCTAGCCCCTTCAAATCCGCGCGCAGTCGCCCTAGGTCAGACGCAGCAGCAACAGGCATGCGCATTTCAGCATGACCGAAACGAAAGGATAAACCATGACAATCCGTTTGGGCGACATCGCCCCGAATTTCACAGCTGAGACCACTAAGGGTAAGATTTCATTGCATGATTGGGCTGGCGACAGCTGGATTTTTTTCTTCAGCCATCCGGCTGATTTCACGCCGATCTGCACCACCGAGATGGGCATGACCGCCAGGCACGACGCAGATTTTGCGGCCCGCAACGTCAAGCCCATTGGCCTGTCGACTGACAGCGTTGACGAGCACCTGAAATGGATCGCCGATGTTGATGAGACACAAGGCGTGGCGCTTGATTTCCCGATTGTCGCTGACAAAGATCTGTCGGTGGCCAAGGCCTATGACATGATCCACCCGGATGTGAACACGACCGAAACCGTGCGCTCGGTTTTCATCATTGATCCCAAGAAAAAAGTCCGCCTGACGATGACCTACCCGATGAATGTCGGTCGGAATTTTGACGAGATCCTGCGCGTGATCGACGCGTTGCAAATCGCCGATGAAAAGACTGTCGCATTGCCCGCCAACTGGCGGCCCGGCGACAAGGTGATCATCCCGCTGTCGGTCAGCGATGAAGATGCCAAAGCCAAATACCCAAACGGCTTTGACACGGCCCGGCCTTACCTGCGGATGACCAAGGTTTAAGCCTGCTTACTGACGTAGCAGACCGGGCGCCCTGAAAGCAGGGCGCCCGGGTTTTTTTGGGTTTGCGCCCACGTTTTCCGGAGCCGATGGTTGCGCGCGGCCCACCCCAGTGACCTTTGTGTCAGCAACACTCACCCCAAAATTGCTTGCTAGGTTAACGATTGCGCGCTAAAGGTGATTGCAAGCAGTCAGGCCGGTATAAAGACAAATGGGCGGCATGTGGGGCAACAGGCAATGTGGGAGCGTCTTCAAAAAAGTGGCGTCGTAGGGCTTGGATGTAAAGCGCCCGATTTCATGGCGGACTCCACGCATGGAAACCTGAATTTCCACGATTGGGTCGGTGATAGCTGGGTTTTGCTGGTCAGCCATCCAGCGGATTTTACCCCGATTTGCACCACGGAACTTGGCATGATCGCGCGTCAGAAATCAGCCTTTGATCGTCGTGGCATCAAGGTTTTGGGCCTGTCGGTCGATAGCGTGGAATCCCACAACAAATGGATTCTGGATATCGAGGACATCTATGAAACCCCGATGTGGTTTCCCTTGCTGGCCGATCCAGATCAACGGATTGCGCGGCTTTACGGGTTGATCCATCGCCTTGAAAGCACCGTACAAACGGTCCGCAGTTCGGTGATTATTGACCCCCAAAAACGCATCCGCCTGTTTCAGCATTACCCGATGACGGTCGGTCGGAACATCGAAGAGATTTTGCGCGTGATTGACGCCTTGCAAGCCGCCGATAAGACGGGTGCTGTCATCCCCGCCAACTGGTATCCGGGCGACAAAGCGCTGGTGCCACATCATGTCAGCGATGACGAGGCGACTATCAGATTTCCCCTCGGCTGGCGCAAGGTCCGGGACTATTTCCGCACGACGGATATGGAAATTGGCGGCTAACCGCTAGACATGAAAAAGGGGCCGATTTCGGCCCCTTTTCAGTTTTATATCAGCATCTTAGCAGCTGTAATACATCTGAAATTCGATCGGGTGGGGTGTATGCTCGTAGGCGTAAACCTCGTCCCATTTCAGTTTCAGATAGCCCTGGATCTGGTCTTTGGTGAAGACGTCACCCGCAAGCAAGAAGTCGTGATCGGCGTCAAGGCATTCCAGGGCTTCACGCAACGAGGCGCAAACCGTTGGGATATCGGCCAGCTCTTCCGGCGGCAGATCGTAAAGATCCTTGTCGGACGCTTCGCCCGGGTCGATCTTGTTGCTGATGCCATCAAGGCCAGCCATCAGAAGGGCCGCAAAGCACAGATAGGGGTTCGCTGCTGGGTCGGGGAAGCGGGCCTCGACGCGTTTGGCTTTCGGCGATTCTGCCCAAGGGATGCGTACACAGCCCGACCGGTTACGGGCCGAATAGGCGCGCAGAACCGGGGCTTCAAAGCCCGGGATCAGGCGTTTGTAGCTGTTGGTTGCCGGGTTGGTGAAGGCGTTCAGGGTCTTGGCATGTTTCAGGATGCCACCGATGAAATATAGCGCTTCCTGTGACAGGTCAGCGTATTTATCGCCTGCAAACAAGGGCTTGCCGTCTTTCCAGATCGACATGTTGACATGCATGCCGGTGCCGTTATCGCCATAAATCGGCTTTGGCATGAAGGTCGCGGATTTGCCATATGCGTGGGCCACGTTGTGGATCACGTATTTGTATTTCTGCAACTCGTCAGCTTGCTTGGTCAATGTACCAAAGATCAGGCCAAGTTCGTGCTGACACGAGGCCACCTCGTGATGGTGCTTGTCGACTTTCATGCCGATCGACTTCATCGTCGACAGCATTTCGCTGCGCAGATCCTGGGCGCTGTCGGTCGGGTTGACCGGGAAATAGCCGCCCTTGAGGCCGGGGCGATGGCCCATATTGCCCATCTCGTATTCGGTATCGCTGTTCCACGACGCATCCTGGGCATCAACTTCGTAGGATACTTTGTTGATCGTGTTGGAAAAACGCACGTCGTCAAACAGGAAAAACTCGGCTTCCGGGCCGAAATAAGCGGTGTCACCGATGCCTGACGAGATCAGGTAAGACTCTGCCTTTTGGGCGGTGCCGCGTGGGTCGCGGTCGTAATGTTCGCCTGTGTCCGGCTCATGCACCGAACAATGGATGCAGAGGGTTTTTTCGGCATAGAACGGATCGACATAGATGCTTTTGCAATCGGGCATCAGTTTCATGTCGGACTGGTCAATGGATTTCCAGCCGGCAATGGAGGAGCCGTCAAACATGAAGCCTTCTTCAAGAAAGTCCTCGTCGACTTCATCGGCGATCACCGTGACATGCTGCAATGTGCCGCGCGGGTCGGTGAACCGGATATCGACATAGGCGATGTCCTCTTCGCCAATCATCTTCAGAACGGTACTGATATCGCTCATCTGCTCTTCCTTCGTGTCTGTAGGGGTTGTGCGGATGCCCAAAACGGGCGGTTGTTTTAAAGCGCTTCTTCGCCGTCTTCGCCGGTGCGGATACGGATCGCCTGTTCGACCGGGCTGACGAAAATTTTGCCGTCGCCGATTTTTTCGGTGCGTGCGGCATTGATAATGGCCTCGATAGCGGGGTCGACCTGATCGTCGGCCAGGACCACCTCGATTTTGACCTTGGGCAGGAAATCGACGACGTATTCGGCACCGCGATAAAGCTCGGTATGGCCTTTTTGCCGCCCGAAGCCTTTGACCTCGATCACGGACAGTCCCTGAATGCCAACATCCTGAAGAGCTTCTTTAACCTCATCGAGTTTGAAAGGTTTGATGATCGCTTCGATCTTTTTCATGGCCGATTCCTCTGCTTGAGATGTAATCGAACCGCTCAAAGCACTTTCGTTGCGGGCGCGCAATTGGCTATGGTGACGCGTGGTTATGGCGACGATGAATCACGCCACTTGTGCCTAATTATTGTGCGATCTGCCTGTTTTATAACCGAGTTGCGAAAATCCATGACTGAACTGCTGACATCTGAACAAATGAAGGCGGTGGAACAATCGGCGATTGCCAGTGGTGGAGTGACCGGGCTGGAATTGATGGAGCGCGCCGGGCAGGGCGTGGTTGCAGCGGTTCTTGAGACTTGGCCACTTTATCAAAGCGCCCCGCAATCGGTTGTGGTCCTATGTGGGCCGGGCAATAACGGCGGCGATGGTTTTGTGGTGGCGCGGCTGCTGAAAGACCTCAATTGGATTGTCCGGGTTTTGCTTCTGGGCGAGGCTGAAGGTTTACCGCCCGATGCCCGGATCAATCACGACCTGTGGCTGGCCTTTGGCGATATCGAACCCCTGACCGAAAAGAATCTGCGCCGCCTTCCGGCCACGTTATATGTCGATGCGATATTCGGTACCGGTCTGTCGCGGCCATTGGAGGGCGATGCATGGTCGGTGAT
Source organism: uncultured Rhodobacter sp. (assembly GCA_964469075.1). Classification (GTDB taxonomy): domain Bacteria; phylum Pseudomonadota; class Alphaproteobacteria; order Rhodobacterales; family Rhodobacteraceae; genus UBA5972. The sequence goes on along the minus strand of CAYXXQ010000081.1, from coordinate 5,596 downwards.
CTCGCATATGGCCGGGCGAAATGACGACGATTTCAGTGACTGCACCATTTCAGTCGACGCACCATCAGGCCTGTGTTTGGACAGTGGGCGGGCGCTGGGTGCAGCAGGTGGCGCGTTCAGACCGGAACCAAGGCCGTTTGCCAAGCTGACAGTCACGTTTGAAAGCCCGAAACGCGGGCATTTTCTGGCCGACGGCCCGCAATTATGCGGCAAATTGGTGGTCAGGGACATCGGTTTAGGGCATCGACGCGAGATCGTTGGCCGTGGCTTTGCACCTGCTTTGGTAACGCTGGTTACACGATCACCGATGGCGCCAGACCGGCGCGGGTTTCTAGATCGCGACTTCTGGTTTCGGTTTCTGTGCAAATCCGGGGCTGCCCACCACAAATATGCCCACGGGCATGCGCTGATCCTGTCGGGGCCGACCGGCAAGGGTGGGGCGGCAAGGCTTGCGGCGCGGGGGGCTTTGAGGGTTGGGGCGGGGCTGGTCACGGTTGGCTGTCCTGCGGATGCTTTGGCGGAACATGCCGCACACCTTAACGCGATCATGCTGGCGCAGATCGACGACGCCGATGCGCTGGGCCATGTGCTGGAGGACGGTCGGATCAACGCGCTTTGCCTCGGGCCAGGGCTGGGGATTGAACGGGCGCGCGATCTGGTGCCGATGGCGCTTGGCGAGGGTGGGCTGAAGGCCCGACCCACGGTCCTGGATGCCGATGCGTTGACCGCGTTTGCCGATGTGCCTGGCGATCTTTTCTCGCTGCTGCATGATACTTGCGTCCTGACGCCGCATGGTGGCGAATTTGCAAGACTATTCCCCGATATTGCGGCGAAGCTGAGCGCGACCGCCACCAAAGGCCCCGCCTTTTCCAAGGTGGATGCGGCGCGCGAGGCGGCCAAGCGCGCCGGATGCGTGGTTTTGTTCAAGGGCGCCGATACGGTGATTGCAGCCCCTGATGGCCGATGCTCCATCAACTCCGCTCATTACCACCGCGCAGCACCTTGGCTGGCAACCGCCGGATCTGGCGACGTGCTGGCCGGGTACATCGCCGGTCTGCTGGCGCGTGGTTTGCCGCCGATGCAGGCCGCCGAGGTCGCAGCTTGGCTGCATGTCGAATGCGCCCGCACCTTTGGCCCCGGCCTGATTGCCGAGGATTTGCCGGAAACTCTGCCGCAGGTTCTGCGGGGTCTAGGCCCGGGCGATGATCCGGCCCTCACGACCTGACAGCATCCGTCGCGCGGGCAGGCCATAGGTGTCGGTGTTGCCCTCAAGCTGGGGAAACAGCGCGAACAACTCCTGCTTTGCGGCCGTTGGAATGGCGCTGATCGCTTGCGGGCCGGGCAGAAAGGATTCGGTTTCCACCCCATCGCTGAACAGGATTTCGTGATCGTCAAACATCAGGTGATAATAAGTCACCGCGGTCACGTCGCGGGCCATGCGGATCGTGCTGTCATTGATCAGGTGCTTGGCGGCGACCAGAACCTCGGCCTCGCCAAACAGGATTTCAGCCCTCAGATCGCGGATAAGCAGTCGGTGTTGCTGGGATACCAGCATGTCCCGGTCAGGCAGGCCAGGGCCAAGTGCGTGCTGTTTGATCCGGACGGGCCAGAAGGCTGGGTTGGCCAACAATCGGTCGCGACCGACCTTGATGCAGCCGATCCAGCGGATTGCTCTGGCACCGTGATCAAGGGTGTTGACCAGATCGCCAATGGCCAGATCCTGCACCGCGACGGGTCCGTCAGGGGTGGCCAGCATCGCGCCGGTGGTCAGGCAGATCGGTGTGGCATAGTCGGCGTAAAGCGTGCTGCTGCCGGCAGGGCCTTCGGACACGCTGACCACGCTTAAAGGCACTCCGATCGGGGGAAAGCCGCCGGGGCCGCCGATAAAGGCCAGTCCTTCGACGGTGCCATAACTCGGCGAGGTTGAGTTTTCGTTAAACCCGACCAGCGTATAGGTATTGGTGCCATCGCTGACGACGATCTGATACTCGGCCTCGACCCGCGTGCCGCCAGAAACCAGCACACCGTCGATCACCTGATCACCATCGAGGGTCTGGCTGCTGTCGCTGTCAGCGAAATAGGCCTCGCTGTCGTCGATCAGAACTTCTTGCCAGCTGGCGTTGTTCAGGGTGATGCTTTCGCCCAGCAAATGCGTCGCATCGCCTTGGGTAACCCCATCCAGAACCGCCCCGTTCGAGATGGTGATGTTGGATTCCCCGAGAATCCATAAAGAATACTGCGCCATACCTGTCCCCCTGCTGAACGGTTTTGGTTCTGGCACGGCTATCCTTCAATTCGGGTTAAAAAATGGCATTGTTGCGGAAAAGCTGACAATCCGGATGAAAACCTGTCAACTGACGCGGGGTCACATACTGCCAAACGCCGCCAAACTGCCGCGTTTTTCCCCTTACATCAGTGAAAAACCTCTGTTAGAAGGGCGCGGATTTTAAGGTGGCCCCCGGGCTGCCTTGTCGGTTTTCGCGGGCGTGGTGAAATTGGTAGACACGCTAGATTTAGGTTCTAGTGCCGCAAGGCGTGGGGGTTCAAGTCCCTCCGCCCGCACCAGGAAAAAGGACGAAGGAAATGCAGGTCACCGAGACCCATAACGAAGGCCTGAAACGGGCTTATAACATCATCGTCACAGCCCTTGAGCTGGATGACAAAGTCAACGCCAAGCTGGTCGAAGCCCAGCCCGAGATCGAGATGAAGGGCTTTCGCAAAGGCAAAGTTCCGATGGCGATGATGAAAAAGCAGTTCGGCCCACGGGTTCTGGGCGAAGCGATGCAGGAAAGCATCGACGAGGCTATGCGCAGCCATTTTGAAGCCAGCGGCGACCGCCCTGCCGGTCAGCCAGACGTCAAGATGGTGAATGACGACTGGAAAGAAGGCGACGACATCGAAGTCACGATGAACTACGAGACGCTGCCGGACATCCCTGAGATTGACTATAAATCCATCAATCTGGAACGCCTTGTGACCAAGGTCGATCAGGCCGAAGTCGACGAAGCGCTGACCAATATCGCCAGCTCGGCCAACAACTTTGAAGATCGCAAGAAGGGCAGCAAAGCCAAGGATGGCGATCAGGTTGTGATCAATTTCCTCGGCAAGGTTGACGGCGAGGCTTTTGAAGGCGGTGCCGCTGACGATTATCCGCTGGTGCTGGGATCAAACTCGTTCATTCCGGGGTTTGAGGAACAGTTGGTTGGCGCCAAGGTTGGCGACGACATCAAGGTTAAGGTGAAGTTCCCGGACGAGTACGGCGCTGAGAACCTGGCCGGCAAGGACGCGGTTTTTGAATGTAAGATCAACGCGGTAAAAGAACCAAAGCCTGCTGAGATCAATGACGAACTGGCGCAGCAATTTGGGGCCGAGGATCTGGCCGGGCTGAAAGGTCAGGTCGAGGAACGTCTTGCAACTGAATATTCCGGTGCCGCACGTCAGGTGTTGAAACGTGGCCTGATGGACGCGCTGGATGGCGCTGTCAGCTTTGATTTGCCGCCCAGCATGGTCGACGCCGAAGCCTCGCAGATCGCGCATCAGATGTGGCACGAGGAAAACCCGGATGTGACCGATCACAATCATGATCCGGTGGAAACCACGGACGAGCATAAAAAACTGGCCGAACGCCGGGTGCGGCTGGGTCTTTTCCTGTCGGAACTTGGCCTCAAGAACGAGATCGACGTCTCGGATGCCGAAATGCAGCAGGCAATGATGCAGCAAGCCCAGCAATACCCGGGCCAGGAGCGTCAGTTCTTTGAATTCATTCAGCAGAATGAGCAGGCGATGCAACAGATACGCGCACCTCTGTTTGAAGATAAAGTGGTCGATTACATTCTGGAACTGGCCACGGTCAGCGACAAGGAAGTGACCAAGGACGAGCTGCAAAAAGCCATTGAGGCACTTGACGAAGCTTAAGAATTCCCGAAATTCGGGTTATGAAAGGGCGCCCCTGACGGGCGCCCTTTTTTGTTAGCTACAGGCGGCTTTGAAGCGCTGTTCAAACACATGCACCCAGCCGCTGTCATAGCCATTGCGCATTGATTGGGCGTCGTCGCCGAACACCTCCCAACCCGCATGGATCAAGGTGACTTTGGTGCCGCTGCTGGCAGGGTCATCATCGGCTTCAAAGGTGACGGTGACGCTTGTGGCCTCAGACGCCGGGCGGTTGATGTGCCAGGCCAGACCCAGTCGTGAGGGCGGGCTGTAATCAGTTATGCTGCCCCAAAGAACCCGCGCACCTTCATGGTCGATTTCAGTGATTTCCCCGCCCTCGCGCGGATCAAGTTCAATGTCACGCGCAACCTTCCCCGACATCGCGGAGACCGAGTTTTTATCAAGTGGCCACCAGCTTGCGATATCGCGCGTGAACAACTGGAATGCCTGCGCAGGCGGGCAGGGGACGGTGATCGTTTTGATAACAGGGGGCAGCATGGAAGGTTCCTTTTGGGTTGTGGAAATGTGATCGGCGAAAGCGTCCAGTGCGTCAGACCAGAAGCTTTCGACATAGCCGCGCAGGCCTGACAGACCTTCGCGGCGCAGATGGTAAACGCGTTTTGTGCCTTTGGCGGTGACGCTGACCAGCCCGGCCTGTTGCAACACTTTCAGATGCTGGGACACGGCTGGCCTGCTGACAGGCTGCCCGCTGGCGATCTGACTGACTGACATAGGGCCTTGGCGCAACGCTTCAAAAATGGCACGGCGGCGGGGGTCTGACAGGGCCGTAAGGGAATCAACGTAAGTCATAGCTTACGGTAAGTTGACGCTTACGAAAAATCAAGGTCAATTCTGCGCGATAGGAACCGCGCGCGCTTTGCCGCTTCCAAATCCTCAAATCGTGGTTTTCACCACCGGCGTTTGATGCGATGCAGGCGCAGCAGACCCCTTTGACTGGGATTACCTGAGATCATGTCGCCCGGACGCGGAATTTTTTTGAAAATACTGTCGGTCACCGTCTTTATGATGATGGCCAGCCTGATCAAGTCGGTGTCAGATCACGTGCCGCCTGGGGAGGCGGTGTTCTTTCGGTCGCTGTTTGCCATGCCAACGATCTTTGTCTGGCTTTGGTGGCGGCGCGAAGTGCGCACAGGCCTTAAGACCAACAACGCCATCGGCCATGTTTGGCGCGGCCTGGTGGGCACCATTGCGATGGGGCTGGGGTTTGCCGGGCTTGGCCTCCTGCCGCTGCCCGAGGTCACAGCCATCGGCTATGCCGCGCCGCTGCTGACGGTGGTTTTCGCAGCGATGTTCCTGGGCGAGGAAGTGCGCGCCTTCCGCCTGACCGCCGTGGCGCTTGGCATGATCGGCGTCCTGATTGTTTTAAGCCCACGGTTGACGGCGCTATCAGGCGGTGCTGTCAATGACAGCGAGGCGCTGGGCGCGACCGTGGTGCTGACGGGCGCGGCCTTTGCCGCCCTCGCGCAGGTCTTTGTGCGTCGTCTGGTTCAGACCGAGGCGACCGCCGCCATCGTGTTTTACTTTTCGGTAACATCAACAGTGCTGTCACTTCTGACCCTGCCGTTTGGCTGGGTGATCCCGACTGGCCCCGAGGCGATGTTGCTGATTGGGGCCGGGATATTGGGGGGAATCGGCCAGATAT
>CAYXXQ010000080.1:0-11200 GCA_964469075.1 uncultured Rhodobacter sp. | reverse complement strand
TAAAAGGCGCGAAAGCCAAAGGTGCGCAGCATTTCAAGCTGCGACGCGCTGTGATCCAGAACCACGGTAGAGTACCCGGCCAGCCGCAAAATCCGGTTAACGATGCCACCAAACCGCCCGTGACCGGCGATAATGACAGTGCCTTTCTCGTCGATCTCATCCGCCTTGGCCTGTTGCTGATGGGCGTAACGTGGCACGATCACCTTGTCATAAAAGATGAACAACGCCGGGGTCAGCAGCATTGACAGCGCGACGACCAGCAGCAGCTGATCGGCAATCGCCGCCGGAATGACCGCGTTGGCGACCGTAAAGGACAGCAAAACGAAGCCAAACTCCCCCGCCTGCGCCAAGCCCAGCGCCATTAGCCAGCGATCTGATCCTGATACTTTGAAAACCGCGCCCAAGACGTAAAGAACTGCGGCTTTCAGCGCGATCAATCCCAGTGTCAGCCCCAGGATCGTGCTGAAATTGCCAAAGAGCAGGCCGAAATTGATGCCCGCACCAACCGTCATGAAAAACAGACCCAAAAGCAGGCCTTTGAACGGGTCGATATCGCTTTCAAGCTCGTGCCGGTACTCGCTGTTGGCCAGAACCACCCCGGCGATGAAGGTGCCAAGGGCCGGTGACAAGCCGCACAGGGTCATCAAAAGGGCGATGCCAACCACCATTGTCAGCGCGGTTGCCACGAATAATTCGCGCAGTTTGGCCGAGGCGACGAAGCGGAAGATCGGGCTGGTCAGGTACGACCCCGCGACGATCACCGCCCCGATGGCCCCCAGCGTCACCAACCCGCGCTGCCAGCCCGGCAGGGTTTCGATGAACAAAGGCCCGGCGCCATGCCCGTCATCGACAGCTGCGGCATGCGTTGCCTCAAGAAGCTCCGGCAGGGCCAGCAACGGGATCAGCGCCAGCATCGGGATGACGGCGATGTCCTGAAACAGTAGAACTGAGAAACTGCCCTGCCCGCCATCGCTTTTCATCAGGCCCTTTTCGCCAAGGGTCTGCAACACAATCGCGGTTGAGGACAGGGAAAACACCAGCCCAATCGCCAGCGCAATGCTGGGTTCAAGGCCAAACCCCAACGCCACGGCCATGACCAGAAGGCAGGTCAGCCCGACTTGCAGACCGCCAAGGCCCAAAAGCCGGTGACGCATGCTCCAAAGCAGCTTTGGCTCCAGCTCCAGCCCCACAAGGAACAGCATCATCACGACGCCAAACTCGGCAAAATGTTGCAGCGAGATGACATCGACATGCAGCGCCACCAGCAAAGGCGAAATCGCAATGCCCGCGATCAGATACCCCAGGACCGAGCCGAGGCCAAGTTTGGTCGCAATCGGCACCGACACAACACCCGCGACCAGAAACAGGAAACTTAAAACCAAAACATCGGTCATTGGCTGGCCTCCTTCTTGATCGGCAGGGTGTTGTGGGTCAGGATATCATGGGTCAGGGCTTTGGCGCTATCAACGCTGCCCTCCTGAAGTGATTGCAACAGGTTTTTGTACCCCGCCACATGATCTGAAACCCGGTGTTCCCGGGGCGCGCGCAACGCGGCGTGCAGCACATATGGCGGCAGAAAAACCATACCGCACAGATGCGCTGTTTGTTCCAGCGGGATGAGAAAACTGCGCAGTGGGTAGCGTTGGTAACCGTCTTTGGCATAAGCCTCCTGCGGGCCGGCAGTTGTGACGGCAAGCAGCATGGTCTTGCCTTTCAGCCTGTCGCCGTTCGGGCCATAGGCAAAGCCGAACTCCAGCACCAGATCCTGCCATTCCTTCAGCAGGGATGGGGTCGAGTACCAGAAAAGCGGGAATTGAAAGACGATCACGTCGTGATCCAGAAGGCGCTGTTGTTCGCGATCAATGTCGATATTGTGGCGCGGATATTCGGCGTAAAGATCAACAAATGTCAGACCGTCGATCGCTTGTGCCGCATGCGCCATATCGCGGTTCACATGTGAATGCTCCTGCCCCGGATGGACGAAGTAAACCAAAACCTGCTGCATCTGCCCTGCCCCGTTTCTGCTACGGTCGTGAGACCTCGCCCACATGCGGCCCCCTTGCCGCATGCGCATCGGGTCACGATAGGCAACCGCAGGCATTTAGCAAAGAAAATGTCGGTCACAATCCTGAAAGGACCGGCATAACACCGCGCATGATTTTTCGGGGCATGCATAAGCAACTATACATTCCCCGCCAAACGTATTAGATGCCGCCGATTGCCATCTTTTGCAAAAACCCGGTTTTGGGATGTTGAGAACAACAGACCGAAAATCCCCGGGGTCGACTTCCACCAAACACAAGAAGACATATCGTGAAAAAAGCCCTTGCCGACGCGCTTGAAAACCGCGGCTACACCAGTTTGACCCCTGTACAGCAGGCCGTCACCAAACCCGAGCTTGCTGGCTGCGACTTGCTGGTTTCCGCCCAAACCGGATCCGGCAAGACCCTGGGTTTTGGCCTGGTGATCGCCCCGACTATCCTTGGCGAGGACGAGGCTTTCACCCCCGCCGCACTGCCCCTGGCGCTGGTGATCGCACCGACGCGGGAACTGGCGTTGCAGGTCAAGCGCGAACTTGACTGGCTTTATGCGCTTGCGGGGGCGGTTGTGACCTCCTGTGTCGGCGGGATGGATATGCGGGACGAGCGGCGCATCCTGGCGCGTGGTGCGCATATCGTGGTGGCAACACCGGGTCGGCTGCGCGATCATATCATGCGTGGCTCCATCGACCTTAGTGGCTTGCGCGCGGTTGTGCTGGATGAGGCGGATGAAATGCTTGATCTGGGATTTCGCGAAGATCTTGAGTTTATCCTCGGCCATGCGCCTGACGACCGGCAAACCCTGATGTTTTCGGCCACAGTGCCGCCAGCGATTGCCAATCTTGCCAAAAATTACCAGACCGATGCGATCCGGGTTGTGGCGAAATCTGAAAGCGCGCAGCATGCCGATATCGACTATCAGGCGATGAATGTTGCGGATCGTGACAGCGAAAACGCCATCATCAACGTGCTGCGGTTTTATGAGGCCCCGAATGCCATCGTGTTTTGCAACACCCGCACGATGGTTAACCGTATGACCACGCGCCTGTCCAATCGCGGGTTTTCAGTGGTCGCCCTGTCAGGCGAGCTGTCGCAATCTGAACGCACCCATGCGCTGCAAGCCATGCGCGATGGTCGCGCCCGGGTTTGCGTTGCGACCGATGTTGCGGCGCGCGGCATTGATCTGCCGAACCTTGATCTGGTGGTTCACGCCGAACTGCCGTCAAACCACGAAACCCTGCTGCACCGATCCGGGCGTACCGGCCGCGCGGGCCGTAAAGGTGTCAGCGTTCTGATCGTGCCGCCCAAGGCGCGCAAGAAAGCCGAACGCATCTTAAGCTTTGCCAAGTTGCGGGCAAGCTGGGCCGAGGCCCCCTCAGCCGAGGCGGTTGGCCAGCGTGACGAAGAACGGATGCTGGCCGATCCTGACTGGCTTTCTGAAACACCCGAAGGCCTGGCCGGGACGGTTGGAAAACTGTTGGCCAGCTTCACCTCGGAACAAATCGCTGCGGCTTATCTGCGGCTTTACCAATCCCAGCACTCCGCCCCTGAAGACCTGTCAGCGGCCGATTACAAACCCAAACCACGTGCAGAATTTGGCGCAAGCGTCTGGTTTTCAATCCAGGGCGGTCACGACGCCAATGCCGAGCCGCGCAAATTGCTGCCGATGCTGTGCAAGGCCGGGGGGCTGACCAAAGATGATATCGGCGCCATTCGGGTGCAAAAAACCGAAAGCTTCGTGCAGATCCTTGAAACCTCGGTCAGTGCTTTTCTGAAGGCGATTGGCCCGAAAATGACGGTCGAGGCCGGGGCAGCCATCAAACGGCTAGACGCCCCGCCTGCGGGGATTAACGCGCCAAGGCCCGGGTTTGCCGGCAAACCGCGCGATGCCAAACCCCGTGGCGGCAAGCCGAACGCATCCGGCACGACCAAGCCTGTTGACTGGAACGACGATCCTACCCCGCGCAACAGAAAGCCGAAACCCGGTCAGGGGGACAAGGCCGGACGCAAGGGCGCAGCACCTGCGCCGCATAAGCCCAAACGCAAGCCATCTGCCGCCGCATCCGAGGGGGGTGAAGGCAGGCCCGCGCCTTTGAAAACACCGCGCGGCAAGCCCACCAGCAAGAAGAACAAAGCCCGCGCCAAAGCGGCGGCGGAGGCAAATGCCGCCAACCCCGCAACCGCCGTGGGGAAGAAACCGCGACGGAAGTCCTAGCCGTGCGGCAGCGTCCGCCTTCTGTTTCTGCCTGGTTGGCGGTATGATCGCTTAAAGCAAAGCTGTTGCATGATTGCAGCCGCCCCAGCCTGCCCCGATTCTTACCGTAAGAATAGCCGCCATGCCGCATGACCACAGCCATCCAAACGGGCATGGCCATCTTGATGCCAGATCTGGCGATCGGCGGGTTTCGCTTGCGATCTGGGCCAATGCAGTTTTGACGGTAGCGCAAATCATCGGCGGGGTGCTGTCCGGCAGTCTGGCGTTGATTGCGGACGCTTTGCATAATTTCTCGGATATAGCGGCGTTGCTGATCGCTTTTGCAGCACGCAAAATCGCCCGTCGGCCAGCGGATGCGCAGATGACTTTTGGCTATGCAAGGGTCGAAGTTGTGGCTGCCCTTATCAACTATACCAGCCTGGTCATCATCGGCCTTTTCCTGATCTATGAAGGCGGTATGCGGTTGCTTGACCCGCCCGAGGTTGCCGGTTGGACCGTGGTGATCGTGGCCTGTCTGGCGCTTTTGGTGGACGCGCTGACGGCGGTTTTGACCTATTCGATGCAGAAAGACAGCGTCAATATCCGGGCATTGTTTTTGCACAATCTGTCGGATGCGCTGGCCTCTGGCGCGGTCGCGCTGGGCGGGGGTTTGATCATCCTTTACGACTGGCGGCTGATTGATCCGATCGTGACAATCGGCATCGCGTCTTACATCCTTTATCTGGCCTTGCGCGAAATCACGGCCCCGATCCGCATGCTGATGTTGGGCAGTCCGGCGGATATCGACAATGTGGCGGTGATCACTGCCGTCAGCCGGATCGAAGGCGTCGCGCGGCTTCACCATGTGCATTTCTGGCAGATGCAGGAACATCAACCCGCCCTTGATGTCCATGTCGTTTTGACAGGCGACGGCTGGCAGCGGCAAGAGCAGGTCAAGGCCGCGATTAAGCAGACCCTGAACACTGAGTTCGGCATCCGCCATTCAACGCTTGAATTTGAGACCGAGGCTTTGGCGGGCGACGGCGTAACCCTATATGGCTGCGCGCCAACAGATCCCGAAGCACCGACCGAAGGGTCGTGATCGGATAGGCCCTAAGCCCGCAACAACCAGGCCCATTGCCTTTTATTGCCGCGTGTCCCTTCTGTGAACACGCCGAAAATCGGGCGGAATGACGGCACAATCTGTCCAACTATTTCCCAATGTCGGCCAATCTTTCGCCCTGATCCCGAATTAGACCGATCTTTGAAATAGTCCTTTCTGCTGTGAAATCGGCATGGGGACAGTTTTGACGAGCGCTCCGTCTTGTCAAAAACCGAAGGAGGCCGCTGCCGTGGCGATTGAGAACCTGATTGTCTATCGGATCACCACCGGTGATTCCACCTATCCGCATTTTGGATCGTTCACGATCACCTGGGCTGGCAGTGTTGCGATTGACGATTCCGACGGCTCCCGCGATTGGGAGTTTGGCGATTTCACCCATACGGGTGGCGGCGATGTGCCGGATCAGGATGTTCTTACCTCATCCGTGACCGGGATCACGGCGGGCGACACGATTGACTCGCGCTATACTTATACGATCACGGGGTCTGACGGCTCCTCCGGCAACGCGTATTTCATTGCCACCAATGGCGCCAGCAACTATGGCCCGCTGATCGTTTCAGACATTCCGCTGGACCCGTCCGTGACCTACACTTTCGGCACATTCAACACCGACGGCGCGGTGCCTTATGGCTCCCTCGTGCAGTGTTTCGTGCGCGGCACATTGATTGAAACCGATCATGGACCGACCGCAATTGAAGACCTGGGTGTTGGCGATCTTGTTCGCACGATGGATCGCGGCTTGCAGCCGATCCGCTGGATTGCCTCGCGCAAGGTTCCGGCATTGGGCGATCTTGCGCCGATCCGCATCAAGGCCGGTGCGATGGGCAATGCCCGCGACCTGCTGGTTTCACCGCAACACCGGATGCTGCTGAGCGGCTGGAAGTTGGAGATGCTGTTTGCCGAAAGCCAGGTGCTGGCGACCGCGAAATCGCTGGTCAATGACGCGACCATCATCCGCCAGCAAGGCGGCGAGGTGGAGTATTTTCACATGCTGTTTGATCAGCATGAAATCGTCTTTGCCGAAGGCGCTGCCAGCGAAAGCTTCCATCCGGGTCGACAGTCAGTTGACGCCCTGACCGATGAAACCCGGCAAGAGGTTTTTCATCTGTTCCCGGAGTTGCGGATCAATCCTGACTCCTATGGCCCGGCTGCAAGACGCAGCCTGAAACTCCATGAAACCCGGGTCGCATCGCGCGAAATCAACGCGGCGGCGAACTAGGCGATCAGCGCCTGCAAAGCCGTCTGATTGATGACCGGCTTAAAGCCAAGGCACACGATCCCATCGGCAAAATCTGCCCCGGCGTCCGTGACCTGCCAACGCTTTGAAACCACCTGCACAAGTTTTTTCTGACCGTCAGGACCGGTGGCAAAGCCTTTGGCGCGCACCAGCCCCATCGCCGGATCAGCCAGTGCCTGCGCCAACTTTTCAACATCAAGCGGTGCCTTTGGCCTAAGGGTCAGCATTGCCAAATGCGCTGCCTCATGATGCGGGCCGGGCGTGTGGGCGCGGGCCAGAAAGCTGCCCAAAACCAGATCGGGCGCAACCACGCCGTTCACGCAATCAACGATCTGCGCTTGCGGTGCGGTGGCTTTCAGCCAGGCATGGGTTTGTGCCAATACATCTGGGTCAACAAGATCGGTTTTGTTCAGCAAAACGATATCGGCATCCGCGAACTGCCGCATGATCGTATCGCCCATATAGATGTCATCTGCATTGCGCCGCACGGTTTCCGCGTCGGCCAGAACGATGATGCCGTCCGCCGAAAACCCCGTCAGCAATCCGACCGAGGCGACAATCGCCGCCGGAATTGCCACGCCGGAGCTTTCGATCACTATGTGATCCGGCCTTGGCTGCATGTCGGCCATCTGCATCAAAGCCGCCGTCAGATCGCTGCCAAACGAGCAGCAAACACAGCCCCCGGCGATTGAGATGATGTCGTCATCTTCGGCTTCGATCAGGTCTTCGTCTATCGCCAATTCGCCAAATTCATTGACCAGAATCGCTAGCCTGCGGCCATCGGCATGGCGCAACAGGTGGTTGACCAGCGTTGTCTTGCCGGCCCCCAGATAGCCGCCGATCACCGTGACCGGCAGGGGCAAATCCGGGCTTGTCACAGATCGGCAGCGGCGAAAATTCGTCCGCCCTGCACGGTGCCCCAAACTTCGATGTCTTTCAGATTTGCGCCGCCGATTTCTGTCGGGTCAGCCTCCAGCACCGCGAAATCCGCCTTTTTGCCGACCTCGATCGAACCGACCTCGTCATCCATGTGCAACGTATAGGCCGCCCCTAGGGTGATCGCGCGCAAGGCTTCGGCGACGTTGATTTTTTCGCCGGTGCCCTGCACCCGGCCCGATGCGGTGATGCGGTTGACCGCACACCAGGCGGTGAACAGTGGCCCAAGCGGCGTCACCGGCGCGTCGGAATGGATTGTCATCGGCACGCCGCTATCAAGGGCAGTGCGGCAGGCGTTCATCCGTTCGGCCCGTTCAGGGCCAACCGTCAGGCGGTAATGTTCATCCCCCCAATAGAAGTGGTGATTGGCAAACAGGTTCACACTCATCCCTAGCGCGTGCATTTTGCGAAACTGCGCCGCGTCGGCCAGTTGGCAATGCTGCAAGGTAAAGCGGTGGTCCGGGCTTGGATGCGCTTTCAGGGCTGGTTCCAGCATATCCAGCGCCATCTGCGTCGCTTGATCACCATTGGTGTGGGTGTGCACCTGCACCCCGGCGGCCAGTGCCAGCGCGTAAAGTTCGGCCATCTGATCAGGCGCGGTGTACCACAACCCGTTCGGCGCGCCATTGTGATAACCGGGCCAACGCATCCGGGCCGAAAACCCCTGGATCGAGCCATCGGCCACCGCCTTGATCCGCCCCAGCCGCAGCAAATCGGTCGAGCGTTCTTTCAGCGCCAACACATACGCAACGATTTCCTTGGGCGACATTCCCATGAACACCCGCAAAGGCACGATGCGGGCCGGGAACTTTGCCTCGGCCGTGACGCGCAGCATCATGTCAACGCTGTCATCCGTCAGCCTGGCCGCCAGATCGGTCGAGGTGGTAACCCCCGCTCGCACGCACAGCTTGGCGTAATCGCGCAAACCGCGCTCATCGCAATCGGTCAGGGCGCGGTCAAACCCGACATGCGCGCCAACCGGCGTCATCGCGTCGGGGCCGTACATCTCGCCCGTCGGCAGGCCGTCTTTGCCGAGCGGAATGCCAGGGTGGTTGATGCCGGGCTTCAGCAATCCGGCCAGCTCCAACGCTTTTGAGTTGACGTTCATGATGTGGCCCGAGGCATGCAAAACCCCGATCGGTCGAGTGGTAGAAACCTGATCAAGCTGGCCGCGCGAAACCCGCTGGTTGTCCATGTAAATCGGGTCAAGCTGCCAGCCGGACAGCGGCGTGTCAGGATCGTCAAGTTTGCTTTCTTCCTGGCGCAGCCGGTCCAGCACCGCCTCAATGGTTTTCAGCCCGTCCCAGACCTTGCCGTTCGGGTCCATCCGGTCAAAATATCCGCAATAGACATTGCGCCAAAGCGTGCCTTCCATCGTGTGCGCATGGCCTTCAATTAGGCCCGGCATCAGCACCTTATCGGCAAATCGTTCGTCCAAAACATGATCACCCCAGGGCGCCAGATCGGCCAAGGCCCCGACCCCCAGAATGCGCCCGTCGCGCACCGCGACATGGCTGGCCACCGGGCGACTGGGGTTCATCGTGATGATTTTGCGGGCGGAATAAATGGTCGTCTTGGTCATGGATGCACCGGTTGCTAAGGCTTTGGGCAAAGAATAGGGCGCTTTCGTTATGCGGAAAAATGGTTTTAACTGGCCTATATGACATGTTTTATAGTGGAATGCCCGGATGCTGAATTTTACCCTGAAACAACTGCGCTATGTCGAGGCGGCAGGAAGGCTGGGATCAATCGCGGCCGCAGCGGGGGAATTGCACATCTCGCAATCCTCGATCACGGCGGCAATTGATACGCTGGAAACCGGGCTTGGCTATGACATATTTGTCCGCACCCCCGCCAAGGGTATCCAGACCACGCCATCAGGGGCGGAAACACTGCATCTGATCCGGGGGTTCATCGACCAGGCCCGGCATTTTGAGGCCGAGGTCACTTCGGTCGGCGGGGACACCACCGGGCTGGTGCGCATTGCCTGTTATGCAACCGCAGCACCTTCGTTCCTGCCCCCGGTGCTGAAAAACATCACCGAACATTTTCCCGGCATTTCGATCAAGCTGCTAGAAGGCAACATGGCCACGATCATGGATTTTTTGAACGACGGGGAGGCCGATCTGGTCTTCACCTATCAGGAATCCGTTGATGATCGGCACGAATTTCTGCCGCTGTTTGCCGCCCCGCCTTATGCGCTGATCTCGCCCCAGGACAACCTGGCGCAACAGACAAGTGTGACCTATGCGCAATTGGCGGCAAGGCCAATGGTGATGCTGGATTTGCCGCGCACGCGGGAATATTTCATCGGCATGTTCGAAGGCCTGGGCCTTGTGCCCAACATCGTCCATTCCACCCGCTCGTCCGAGATTGCCCGCGCTTTGGTGGCTGGCGGGTTCGGCTTTTCGATCCTCAACATCCGCCCGCCGGATTATTATCAGAACGACGCGCGCTATAAGGTGCTGCCGATCCTTGATCCGCCGCATGTGCCGCTGTTTGGCATCGCCACAACCGCCCGCACGCGCCAGCCGAAACTGGTACGCACCTTCATCGACAGCTGCATCCGCCTTCAGGATAGCGGCACCTTCCGGTCCTTGATCGTGACTGAGGACACCAATCAGTAACCCCATAAAATGCGGGAAGGGCACTTAATAAATCTGTTTTTTATAAGAATTAGCCTCCGCTAAGCTTTGACCCATAATAAAAAACAGACTCACCCAACCAGGAGGAAACTGTCCCGTGAGACATCTTTTGAAAGGCTTTGCCACCGCAGCCGTCGCTGCATCGGTATTGGCAACCGGCGCTGTCACTGCCGAAGAACCCAAACGCGGCGGCACATTGGTCACCGTTCTGGGCACCAACGTGCGCAACCTGAATTCGGCGGTGCAATCGGGCATCGTCACCGGCTTTCCCGGCGCGCAACTGTTCGCCTCACCGCTGCGCTATGACGAAAACTGGACGCCACAGCCCTATCTTGCCAAAAGTTGGAGCGTGTCTGAAGACGGGCTGACCGTCACCCTGAACCTGGTTGAAAACGCCACCTTCCACGATGGCCAGCCGATCACCTCTAGCGATGTTGCGTTTTCGCTGAAGATCATTCAGGAAAACCATCCGTTCAAATCCATGTTCGCGCCAGTCACGTCCGTTGACACCCCGGACGCGCACACTGCCGTTCTGAACCTCAGCCAGCCGCACCCGGCTTTGATGCTTGCGATGTCGGGGCAGCTGATGTCGATCATCCCTGAACATATTTATGGCGATGGCCAGAACCCGAAAACCCATCCGCGCAACAACGTCGATGTTGTTGGGTCCGGTCCGTTCAAACTGGTCGAATTCAAGAACGGTGAGCATGTCATTCTGGAACGCTATGACGGCTTCTTCATCGAAGGCCGCCCCTATCTTGATAAGATCGTGATGCGGATCATCTCTGACCCGGCGGCACGTGCCATCGCGCTGGAAAACGGCGAATTGCATATGTCGGCCTTTGAATCGCTGCCGCGCATCATCAACCGCTTGAAAAAAGTCGACGGCCTGACCGTCACCCCTGAAGGCTATGGTGCGATCGGTCCGCTTGACTGGTTGGCGATGAACACCACCAAAGGCCCGCTGGCGGACAAACGCGTGCGTCAGGCGATTGCCCATGCGGTGGATAAAGACTTCATCCACAA
>CAYXXQ010000079.1:0-11332 GCA_964469075.1 uncultured Rhodobacter sp. | reverse complement strand
GCCGATGACAAAGATGGTCGCGCCAATCGTGCCCATGATCATGTAATCATAGGCGGCCGTCAGCGCCCGGCGATCCCGGCCCGCCCCCTGCGCGATCAGCACATAGGTCGACAGGGACGAGATTTCGAGGAACACAAACACGTTGAACGCATCCCCCGTGACTGCCACACCCAAAAGGCCGGTCAGGCACAACAGAAACATCGCATAGAACAAGGTGTGATGGCGCTCCGGCACCTCGGAGCGCACACTTTCGCGCGCGTATGGTAGCACAAGCGTGGCAATGCCGGTGACCAGAACCAGCACGAAAGCATTGGCCGCATCGACCCGGTATTCAATCCCCAAAGGCGGTGCCCAGCCGCCGAGATGGTAAGACAAAACCTGCCCGCCGATCACCTGCATCAGCAGCAGTATCGCCACCACAAACGACGCCAGGGTCGCCAGAAAGGCGATTGGCCAGGACAACCAGCGCGCGCCCAGCAACACTGCAAGCGGGGCTGCCACGAACGGGAGCAGGACCACCAGAACCGGCAGGTGATCGACAAGCGTCAGGGCCGTGTGGGGTACGGTTTCCGTCGCCATCAGGCCCGCCCGCCCATTGATTGGCCGTATTGGCGGATTTCATCGCTGGCGATCTGTTGCTCGATCTCAAGGATGTTGTCTTCTTCGATCGTGTCATATTCTTCGCGAATACGCACGATCAGCGCCAGACCAAGCGACGTGGTGGCCACCCCGACCACAATCGCAGTCAGGATCAAGACATGCGGCAAGGGGTTGGAATAGACCACGTTGGGATCAATTTTCATGTCGGTCGGAAAGATCGGCGCGGTTCCGCCGGTCACTTTCCCCATCGAAATATAAAGCATGAAAACCGAGGTTTGAAAGATATTCAGCCCGACGATTTTCTTCACCAGATTGCCCTTGGCAACCACGATATATAGCCCGGTCATCATCAGGACGGTGAACAGCCAGTAGTTCAGATGGCCGACGAAAAACTCCCAGGTGAAAGCGCTGTCCATTACCATTCCTCGTCACTGATCAAAGGTGTTCGGCCGACAAAGGCATAATAGATCGCCACCATCACGGCGGTCACGGTGACCCCGACGCCAAACTCCACTAGCAGGATGCCGTCATGCTGTCCGTGCTCAGGATGCGCAGGGCTAAAGGCGGTGTAATCGAGGAACGCATATCCGGCAAACAGACTGTAAATCCCGGTGCCGGCATAGATCAGCACGCCAAGGGCGGCCAGTTTGTGTACCAGCCAGGGCGGGAACACCTGCTGCACCTGACCAACGCTGAAAACAACGCCGTAAATGATGAAGGCCACGGCCATGATCACACCGGCCTGAAAGCCGCCACCGGGCGAATAATCGCCATGAAACTGCACGTAAAGCGCAAACAGCATGATGGTGCCGACCAGAAGCTTGGTTATCACCCGCAAGATCAAGTGGTGTCGCATTAGATCTGCCCCCCCTGCCCGGGTTTTTCATCCTGATCGGCTGCGCCGTCCTGATCGAGTGCATCGTCCAGCTTGCGGCGACGCCTGCGGCCAAGGCCGCTGATCAGCAGTAAAACACCAATGCCCGCGGTAAAGACCACGGCGGTTTCGCCCAACGTATCAAAGCCGCGATAGCTGGCCAAAATGGCGGTCACAACATTAGGCACGCCGATTTCATGCGGGCTGCGGGTCAGGTAATCGGGGGCAACATGGGTCTGCACCGGCGCATCGGCTGCGCCGAAGTTCGGCATATCAAGCGTGCCGTAAATCAACGCAGCACCGGTGACGATGACAACGAACAGCGGAATGGCCGGGGAGTGGCTGGAGGGGCGCTCAAACCTGGCGGTCAGCGCAAGGGTGCCAAGCATCAAAACGGTTGAAATGCCCGCGCCGACGGCGGCCTCGGTAAAGGCGACATCCACCGCGTCCAGTGTCACGAACAGCAGGGCTGACAGCAGCGAAAACACGCCTGACAACATCACGATAGCAAACAGGCTGCGCATGCGCACAACCGCAATTGCGGTGACGACCAGCAAGGTAAACAGAACGATGTCAATAAAGGTTTCTATACTACACCTGTGTCTTTTCTTTTGCCGCTTTCACACCAAGTCATACAGAAGGTTCCGAGGTTTTTACCGGATCCGCCCCTGTCAGCCCCTCCCCCTCTTTCGGGCGCAGGCCAGAAACCAATGCTGCGTTGGCAACCGCATGGGTCGCGGTCGGGCCGGTAATGAACAGGAATATCCCGATGATGATCAGCTTGACGGCAATCAGGGTCAGCCCGGCTTGCAGGATCATGCCGAAAAGCAAAAGGATCACAGCAGCACTTTCGGCGATCGACGCCGCGTGCAGCCGTGACCAGAAATCAGGAAACCGCAGGATGCCAAGGCCGCCAACAAGCGCGAAAAACGCGCCGGATATGATGAAGGCCCAGCTTAGAACCAATTGCGCGGTCTGCAAAAGCTCCATCACTCGACCCCTTCGTCTGTGGCGTCGCGGCGAATATCGCCGATCGCACGGTAGCGGAAGAATTTCAGCACGGCGATGGTGCCAACGAAATTGATCAAGGCGTAAAGCAGGGCGATATCCAGGAAGTCCGGGCGGTCGTTCAGAAAACCCAGAATACCGATGAACAAAACCGTGAAGGTGCCAAAAGTGTTGACCGCCAGGACCCGGTCATAAAGCGTCGGCCCGGCAAACAGGCGCACCAGCACCAGCAGCATGGCGACAAACATTGCAATCGCAGCGATGCTGAACATCACGCGTCCCCCCGCCATTCCACCGCCGACACACGGCGATCCATATCTGCCAGGGCGGCATCATCATTGGCGGAATAATTCAGCGCATGAACCAGGAAATGCCCGGCCTCGGTCTCGACCGAAATAGTGCCTGGGGTCAGGGTGATCGAATTGGCATAGATCACCTGCCCAAGGTCGGATTTCTGGCTGTGCGGTATGCGAAACATATGCTGGCGCATCTTCATGCCAGGCGACAGCACGATCTTGGTGACGGCCCAGTTGGCCTTGGCGATCTCAACCATCAGCCACAGGAAATAGGCCAGCAGCCCCAGCGGGCGCAAGCGAATATCAAGCCGATCACCGTCTGCCGCATCCATCCGCCGGATGATCACCAGAACCAGCACGACCGAGGCCACGCCAAACCCGAGCAGCATCGGCTTATAAATGCCTGACATCAACAGCCACAGCGCCATAAGGATCACAGCAGTCACGACAATGCGCACTAATCTTCCCCATTCCACCAGCAAGAACCGCCGCGATAAAAAGAAGGGGCCGCAATTGCCTGCGAACCCTTGGACCGTCCCAAAAATCTGCCCCAAGCATAGAGTTGATCCAGACCCGTGTACATATCCGCACGACCCGGAAATCGCGATTTTTTACCTGTTTTTGTCAGGGGTTGTAACGGCAGCTGTATCGGCGTCTGTAACAGTGTGATTTGCCACGTAAACCCCACTTGACGTGGCTTTACCCTGCGCAACCCACCCTGAACTGCGCGATTCGGCCCCAAATCAGCCATATTACAGGGTTATTGGTTGCAACATGGGTGTGTCAGACAGCATACTGCACCAAATTGGGGCCACAAACAGGACTGCGTGTCAAAGGCAGGTAAGGCCTTAAAAGACAAGAGTTTGGACATCACCAAGCCAAGGCGACGAACAGAGCGGACCAATTCGCAATGCTAGAATTCATCAATGTCAGCAAGTCCTTCTGGACGGGCAAACAGCGCAAGGTGATCCTGGATCAGGCGTCGTTCAAGGTCGAACTTGGGCATTCGATGGGTATTCTTGCCCCTAACGGCACCGGCAAAACCACGATCATCAACATGATGGCCGGTTTGGAAAAACCCGATGAAGGCCAGATCAACCGCAAATCTCGTATCTCGTTCCCGCTTGGGTTTATGGGCGGGGTTGTGGCCAAACATACCGGCACTGAAAACGCCCGCTATATCGCCCGGCTTTATGGGCTGGACCCGGATTATGTTGAGGCTTTCTGCCGCTATCTGACCGGCATTGAAGAATATTTCGACATGCCCGTCGGCACCTATTCAGCTGGCATGCGGGCGCGGTTCTCGTTTTCGCTGATGCTGGCGCTGGAGTTTGATATTTACCTGATCGACGAAGGCATGCCCGGCACCACGGATGTTGAATTCAACCGAAAAGCTGGCACCATCCTGCAAGAACGGTTGTCAAAATCCACGGTCATCATTGTGTCGCACCAATCCAAGACCCTGGAAAAATTCTGTAGCTCAGCGGCAGTTCTTCGCGATGGCAAGCTGATCGTGTTTGACTCGTTGGAAGAAGCAAAGCAGTTATACAATTATGAAGCCTAAAGCCAAAAAATTCAGGATTCGCCGCTCCGCCAGTGGGGTTTCCGGGCCTTCGGGCGCACAAAACCCGCATTCCAACGATCCGCACGCCCAGGATGACGCGGATGACGACGCGTTTAACAACACGTCCTCGCGCCAGCCACCGCCGCAATCGCCCGCGCAAACTCCGCCGCCATCATCGGCGACCCCGCGGCCGCAACGCCCGCCGCGCCCGCAGCGTTTGGCGCCGGAAGAAGAAACCTTCCTGACGCCCGCCGAAGAGATCGAACAGATCAAGCGCGAAAACCTGACCGGCCGACAATTGCGCGTCGCCCGGCGTGAGGCCCAGAAACACGGGCTGAACCCGTCATCAGATTACGACGCAGTGCGTTTGTTGCGCAAAAACGGGTTTGACCCGTTCAAACGCAGCGATCTTTTGGAACTGGTGGTGTCTGATCAGGGCAGTGGTCCGCAAAACCTGCCAGCCGCAATCCGTCACGCCCCACCGCCTTCGCCGCATGTTCTGACACCGGATGACCGTGCCCGCGAAGTGCGCAAAATCCAGGTCGATCTGGCCAAACGGCGCCGCCGTCGTCTGGCTTTGCTGGCGATCAAGCTGGCGTTTTTCGTGTTCATCCCGACCTTCCTGACCGGGTTTTACTATTATCGCATCGCAACGCCGATGTATGCGACCAACTCAGAATTCGTGATCCAGCAATCCGACAGTGGGGGGGCTGCTGGTATGTCGGGGCTGTTTGCCGGCACCAGTTTTGCCACCACTCAGGATTCAATCACGGTACAAAGCTATCTGAATTCACGCGATGCAATGATGCGGCTTGACCAGGATCACGGCTTTAAGGCGCATTTCCAGCAGGCACATATCGACACGATCCAGCGCCTGGAACCCAATGGCAGCAACGAGGCCGCCTATAGGATTTACCAAAAACGCGTCAAGATCGGCTATGACCCGACCGAGGGCATCATCAAGATGGAGGTGATCGCTGCCTCCCCCGAAGCCAGCCGGATTTTCTCTGAAGCACTGATCAGCTATGCCGAAGAACAGGTCGATCAGTTGACCCAACGCCTGCGCGAAGACCAGATGAAAGGGGCGCGCGACAGCTATGAAAGTGCCGAAGGCAAAATGCTGGCCGCCCAGCGCCGGGTCATCGCCTTACAGGAAAAACGCGGCGTTCTGAGTGCTGAGATCGAGATCACCTCGATCATGCAGCAAATTGGCACTTATGAAGTGCAACTGCGCGACCGACGGCTGGAACTGGCCGAACTGATGGACAATCCACGCCCCAACCGCACCAAGGTTGATATTGCCGAAAAAGCAATTGTCAGGCTGGAAGCCCTGATTGCCGAGATGCGCAGCGAACTGACGGTCGGCACCAGCTCCACCAGCTCCCTTGCGTCGATTTCCGGGGAACTGAAGGTCGCCGAGGCCGATCTGACCACGCGGCAACTGATGCTTAGCCAAAGCCTGCAACAGCTTGAAACCGCCCGGATCGAGGCCAACCGCCAAGTCCGCTATCTGTCGATGGGCGTAAGCCCGGTGCCCCCGGACGAGGCGACCTATCCGCGCGCGTTTGAAAACACCATGCTTGCCTTCCTGATCTTTGGTGGCATTTACCTGATGGCCTCGCTGACGGCGTCGATCCTGCGTGAACAGATCACGGCTTAGACCATGAAAACCGTTTCAATCGGGGCGCTTTCTATTGGCAATGACCAGCCCCTGACCCTGATCGCGGGGCCGTGCCAGTTGGAAAGCAAAGCCGCCGCGCTGGAAATCGCCGAAGCGTTGAAAAACGCCTGCGCAGCCCAAGGGGCGGGCTTTGTGTTCAAGGCATCCTTTGACAAAGCCAACCGTACATCAGGGGCTGCGACGCGCGGTCCAGGGCTGGCGGTGGGGCTTGAAATATTGGCCGCGATCAAAGCCGAACTCGGCGTGCCCGTGCTGACGGATGTCCACAATGCCGCGCAATGCGCGCCGGTGGCCGAAGTGGTCGACATCTTGCAAATACCCGCCTTTCTGTGCCGCCAAACCGATCTGTTGCAGGCCGCGGGCGAAACCGGGGCGGCGATCAACTTGAAAAAGGGCCAGTTCCTTGCCCCCTGGGATCTGCCACATGCGCTGGCCAAGATCACCGAAACCGGCAATGACCGGGTGATGCTGTGTGAACGCGGCACCAGTTTTGGCTATAACGCGCTGGTTGCCGACATGCGAAGCCTGCCCATTCTGGCCCAGACAGGCCACCCCGTCATCATGGACGCAACCCACGCGGTGCAGATGCCCGGCGGGGCCGGCGACAGCAGCGGCGGGCAGCGGCAATTCGCACCGGCTCTGGCGCGCGCCGCCACGTCCCTTGGGATTGCCGGGCTGTTTTTGGAAACCCATCCCGACCCTGACCAAGCCCCGTCTGACGGGCCAAACATGATCCGGCTTGAAGATATGCCTGACCTTATCCGGTCGATCATGGCCTTTGACAGGCTTGCCAAACGCGATCCGATCCGTCTTTAACAGCATTACTTTTCAATCCGGAGGATTTCAGTGCCCAAACCATTCGCCCCCAAAAAACCCAAGGCGACCGTCGACCAGAACACCTGGGCCTTTCTGCGAGATCCGATGATCGCCCCGACCGGATTTCGCGAATACGACGCACGCTGGAAATACCCGGACGAGATTAACCTGCCGGGCATCACCGCCCTTGGCATGGGGCTTGGCACCCAAATCCACGAAAACGGTATCGAGCCCGTGATCGCGGTTGGCAATGACTACCGCGATTACTCACTGTCGATTAAAAACGCGCTGATGCTGGGCCTGATGCAGGCTGGCATCCATGTCAAAGACATCGGCCCCTGCCTGTCGCCGATGGCCTATTTCAGTCAGTTTCACCTGGATGCACCGGCTGTCGCGATGGTCACCGCCAGCCATAATCCCAATGGCTGGACCGGGGTTAAAATGGGGTTTGAACGCCCGCTGACCCACGGCCCGGTCGAAATGGACCGTTTGCGCGATATCGTGTTGAAAGGCGAAAGTATTGCCCGCCCCGGGGGGGCTTATGAATTCGTTGACGGGGTGTTTGATGCCTATTTGGATGACCTTTGCGGTGACTTCAAAATGAGCCGCAAGCTGAAGGTGGTTTGTGCCACGGGCAACGGCACCGCCTCGGCCTTTGCGCCAAAGGTTCTGGAACGGATCGGCGTTGACGTCGTCGCCTCACATAACGAGCTGGATTACACCTTTCCGCACTACAACCCAAACCCCGAAGCGATGGAAATGCTGCATGACATGGCCGACGCGGTGCGGGCCTCCAACGCGGACATGGCGCTGGGATTTGACGGAGACGGCGACCGCTGCGGAGTGGTTGACGACGAGGGAGAAGAGATTTTCGCCGACAAAGTCGGTGTCATCATGGCCCGCGATTTCGCCAAGCTTTACCCAGGGGCCACCTTCGTGGCCGACGTGAAATCCACCGGCCTGTTCGCCTCAGACCCCGAGCTTCGCAAATATGACGTGAAGGCGGATTACTGGAAGACCGGCCACAGCCATATGAAACGCAGGGTCAAGGAAATTGGCGCGCTGGCCGGGTTTGAAAAATCGGGCCACTACTTTTTGGCCGAACCGATCGGGCGCGGCTATGATTGCGGCATGCGGGTCGCGGTTGAGATTTGCAAACTAATGGATCGCAACCCGGATATGTCGATGTCCGATCTGCGCCGTGCTTTGCCGCGTACCTGGTCCTCGCCCACCATGTCGCCTTACGCTGCCGACACTGAAAAATACGCGATCCTGGATCGGTTGGTGAGCAAGCTGGTCAAACAGGCCGAAGATGGCGGAAGCCTGGGTGGCCGCGCGATTTCGCAGGTTGTTACCGTCAACGGTGCGCGCGTGATCCTCGACAATGGCGGCTGGGGGTTGGTGCGGGCGTCAAGCAACACGCCCAACCTGGTGGTGGTTTGCGAGAGCCCCGACAGCGAGGCGGAGTTGAAAGCAATTTTCAACGATCTGGATGCGATCATTCGCACCGAACCCGGTGTTGGGGAATACGACCAAACTCTTTGAGGTTTGGGCTAGGGATCATGGCGCTGGATTGGTCCGCCGCTTTGCGGCGAAGCCGCTGGCAGGGATACTTGTGAAAGAAAGATGGGAGGGCGTCAGGCTGACTGGCCGGCCGCCCAACCCGATGACCAGGCCCATTGGAAATTGTAGCCGCCTAGCCAGCCGGTGACGTCGACGACCTCGCCAATGAAATAAAGCCCCGGCACGGCGCGCGCCTGCATCGTTTGACTGTCAAGCGCCTTGGTATCCACGCCGCCCAACGTCACCTCGGCGGTTCGGTAACCTTCTGAGCCACTTGGCGTCAGGGTCCAGCGGTTCAGGGCATTGGCCAGCCCGGTGGCCTGCGCAGCCGTCAGATTGGCAAGGCGGATGCCGTTTGGCAGGTCTTTGATCACCAGCGCCGCCAGCCGACGCGGCAGGGCCTGCGCTAGGGAGTTTAACACCGTCTGCTTACCATTCTCCGCCCGCCAGCGCGCGATTTCCTGGCCGGCATCAAGGCCTGGCATCAGATCGACAAGAATATCGTCCCCCGCCCGCCAATAAGACGAGATTTGCAGGATCGAAGGCCCGGATAAGCCGCGATGGGTGAACAGCATGCCTTCCGCAAACCGCACCGCACCGCAAGTGATTGCCGCAGGCAGGGACAGCCCGGCCAGGGGTTTGATGTCGGCAAGATCACGCTCCGCAAAGGTTAAGGGCACAAGGCCAGGCCGGGTTTCCTGCAATGGCAGCCCGAATTGCTGCGCCACCTGATAGCCAAATCCGCTGGCCCCCATTTTTGGGATGGACTTGCCGCCGGTTGCGATCACCAATGACTGGCAGGCGACTTGCCCCTGGCTTGTGACGATCTGAAACCCCTCTGGCGATTTGCGGATATCCGCGACCCCGGTGCCAAGGTGCAGCACGACACCTGATGAGGCCATGTCCCGGCGCAGCATATCAATGATCTGCTTGGCCGAGCCGTCGCAGAAAAGCTGGCCGAGGGTTTTTTCGTGCCAAGCGATGCCGGATCTGTCCATCCGGTCGATAAAATCCCATTGACTGTAACGACTTAGGGCCGAAATCGCGAATTTTGGATTGGCCGACAGAAAGGCGTTTGGCGCGCAGTGAAGATTTGTGAAATTGCAACGCCCCCCGCCGGAAATCCGGATTTTCTCGCCCACGGCTTTGTTGTGGTCGATCAACACCACCCGCCGCCCCCGTCGCGCGATTTCAATTGCGCAGAACATCCCGGCCGCTCCAGCGCCAATAACAACGGTTTCAAACTGATCCATCCCAGTGCTTTAACGAACCGGAATTTCCCTGACAAGAAGCCCATTTTGGGGCTTGAACAGACTGGCCGCGTTTCGTAAATACAGCCGCACAGTTGGGGTGTGGCCTAGTGGTAGGGCAACGCTTTTTGGTAGCGCAGATCGTAGGTTCGAATCCTACCACCCCAGCCAACGCCTCTAACATATTGATATTAATGTATATTTATCCATTTCCGCCCCAGTTTTCCGGGGTGTTTTGAGGTATTTTCACACCCCAGACTCCAATATTGTGTCAATTCCGGCAAATTCTGCAAAAAGTCTGAAATCGCTGTTTCCGCGCTAGCAGTTTGGCCACACATGATGGTCTGTGCATCTGCCATGATGTGGAGGCAATACAGTCACCCCACCATTCGCGAAGGTCAAAACCATCACACAGGACAGCGGGACCGACAGAATCTTTCTTTGACAGCATCGCCCCTGACGGGGCCTTCACCGCTTTGCGATACTTGGAAGCATCACCCATCGGCATGTCTTCGTAGCGCAGGGCCTTGCCATAAATGACATAGTGTTCAAACTCTGCGTCCTTGGACGGGCGGCGGGGCGTGTACATCATTTGATGCAGATTCATCCCCGATGTGTCGATGTCAGTCAAACCAAGCACCTCACACAGACCGGCATATCGGTCGTGGTATTCGCTCACAGCTTTGCGACGCGCCTCAGTCATTGTCGGGGGCGACTCTCCCTCCACCATTTTCACGGCGTCAGGAAAAAGGATTGGCTCTTCAAGGAACAGATTGAACCGGAAACGGTCACCCGTTTTTGTCTTTTTTTTGACATGAGAATGGGTGGTGTAGACGACGGCCATCAACCCGAGTTCATGAATGCGGTCAGCGACACGCCGCGCTTTGTCCGTCCCGTCAACGTCAACCGCAATCGCGTTCACCGTCTCAATCGAGTTTTGGATACCTTTTCTGATGGCACTCTGTTGGGCATAGGACGCCCCAGAGCGTGCCGCGACTTCTGCGGCCCTTGTGAGGGCCACTGTGACGGTCTCCATCAATTCCGACAGGTGCGAACCAGTCAGCCGCTCAGGTGCGCTTGCGGCGGCTTTGGTGCGGCGCAGGTACGCCACCCTGTCCAACACTTCTGGACGGGCATGAACCTTCGTCGCTGAAACTCTGCGACCGGCGGTAAGCGCTCTGCCAATAGCGGCGGCGTAGGCGTCCCCCATTTGCATGCCCGACGCCACGTTCTGAGCAAACAGTTCATAGTGGGGTTTCGACAGTGGAGCCTTGCCCGCATCAGCGCCGCTCATTGGAACGAGCGCGCGTCCAGTTCTGACGCAACAATGCTTGCAAGGTGATCGTCCAGCGTTCCGGCCCGCGCCATGTTGATGCGATCTTCGGGGCGCATGCGCCCTTCTGCGTCCGCCCGGATGCTCTCTTTCAGCGCTGCATCCGAATGGTCGATGGAGAGTTTTGCCAACGGCTCTTCGCCCGCCAACTGGCGCGCGTAGGCATCCCAGCCTTGAGGTGAAGTTGGAAGCACATTCTCGGCACCGCCGACGCTGCACAAACAAGCGGGGTCAAGAACCATGCCATCAACGATGCGTGCTCCAATCTGTCCGTTGAGCCGGTGTCCGAAGGTGGCAGAAGCTGTTTTCGCGGCCCACGAAGGTCGTCAAAGAGGTCGATGCCCAAG
>CAYXXQ010000078.1:0-11429 GCA_964469075.1 uncultured Rhodobacter sp. | reverse complement strand
CGGTGATGGCCGGGCTGGGGGTGGCGCTGATATCGGCCCATACGGTCGCCAGCGAGTTGGAAGAAGGACGGCTGCAACAGATCCGCGTCAAAGGCGTGCCGATTGTGCGGCAATGGTTCCTGATGCACCGCCGCGACATGCCGCTGACCGCCGTGACCGAAAAGTTCCGCCGTTTCATCGTCGATCAGAAGGGCAGTTACCTGCCGAAAATACCGGATTAAGGCAGGAAGCTCAGGCCTGCTTGTCATATACTTCATAACATTCTAAAGAATGAATAAATGAACAAGATTGCGGAGTCAGACATGAAAGAACAGATTCTAACAGCGCTTGGCACAGTCACCGCCGAAGGGCTGGGCGGCGATATCGTGTCGCTGGGCATTGTGTCGGATGTTGTCGTCAATGACGGCAAGGTGATCATTTCGATCAAGGTGCCGGACACATTTGAAGGCGATATTTCAACCATCCGCGTCGCTGCCGAAAAAGCTGTCGCTGCCCTTGACGGGGTGAACAGTGTGCTGGTCGCGCTGACCGCTGATCGTGCTGGGCAGTTTGACCCGACCCAGCAGCCGCCAAAATTGACCCGCAAGAAAAACCGCGATGTCGGGCCGGATCAACGCCCGGCCCCCGGTTCCATCCCCGGGGTGAAAACCATTCTGGCGGTGGCCTCCGGCAAAGGCGGCGTCGGCAAATCGACTACCTCGGTCAACCTGGCGTTGGCCTTGAAAGGGCTTGGCATGTCGGTTGGCCTGCTGGATGCCGACGTTTACGGCCCATCCATTCCCCGGCTTTTAGGCACCGAAGAACGCCCCGAGATCATCAATGACCGGATGAAACCGGTGATGGCCTACGGCATGCAGGTGATGTCGATGGGGATGCTGATGGATGAAGAATCCCCCGTCATCTGGCGCGGCCCGATGGTGGTATCGGCCCTAATGCAATTGGTGCGCGAAGTCGACTGGGGCAATCTTGATGTGCTGGTGATCGACATGCCGCCGGGCACCGGCGACACCCAGTTGACGCTGGCGCAGCAGGTGCCGCTGACGGGGGCGGTGATCGTCTCAACTCCGCAGGATCTGGCGCTGATTGATGCACGTAAAGGCTTGAAGATGTTTGACAATGTCGATGTGCCGATCTTTGGCATCGTTGAAAACATGTCTTCCTTCATCTGCCCGCATTGCGGTAAAACCTCGGACATTTTCGGCCACGGTGGCGCGGAAGAAGAAGCGCGCAAACTGAAAGTGCCGTTCCTGGGGGCAGTGCCTTTGCACATGGATATCCGGCTGAACTCTGACGCCGGCACACCAGTGATGGAAAGCGCCCCTGATGGCCCACATGCCGCAATTTATCATTCGATTGCGATGAAGGTTGCTGCCCAGTTGATACCCGTGACAGACGACGACTGAAAAAGAATAACCCCGCAGCGGATGCGGGGTTTCAAGGTTGGTAAAGGCGGTCCGAATTGGATCGCCTTTTTCATTTCATGGGTTCAGGCAAGCCGTTCCATCGCCTTCATGCCGACGATACCGCCCAGCACGATGAAGATGAAGGTGATCATCGACCCCATCGCCAGCGTTGAAAACCCGGTCAGCGCCTGCCCGACGGTGCAACCCAGCGCAAGCACGCCGCCGATGCCCATCAGGGCCGCGCCAAACATGTTGCGAACGGAATCGCCACTGTCAGCAAAGGTCGTCATATGCAGCCGCCCCATCGACAAAGCCCCGACAAAGCCGCCCAACAGCGCGCCGATGGTGGTGACAACTCCAAAGCCCGGCGCGCCAAGTGCGGTGAAGCGCATCAGGTAATCCATCGAATCGCCCACCGGCCGCACATAGGTCAGCGAAATCAGCACGACCTCTTCGGAAAACTCGTCCTGCGCCAGCCCGGTCAGCATCCAGCCTGCAACAACACAAAGGCCAATCCCAACACCTGCAATCAGGTTGGGGGTGGAGGTCCGAAACTGCGCGTCCTTAAAGCAATAGATCAGGATTGCGGCGACAATCACTGTCAGCACCAGCGTGTTCGCGCCCGAAGCGCCCATCCCGGTCAGCAGCGCCAGCATTTCGCCCGCACTTTGTGTTTCCAGCCCCAACGTGGTCAAATCAGCGGTGCCCGGACCAAACAGACTGACGCGCAGCGGGCCAAGCAGGCCACCGATGGTCATATAGCCAAAAATACCAGTGATCAACAGCACTACGACCGAGCGCAGATCCCCCGCCCCCGCGCGCACCAGATTACGGCTGATACAACCGCCAGAAAACACCATGCCAAAACCAAACATCAGCCCGCCAACGATATTCGCCAGCCAGCCGAAATTCGGCGTCAGATACATGCTGTCAGCGGCGTTCATTATGCCAAGGCTTTGCAGGCCTGAAACCCCAAGGATCGCCACAGCCGCCGCCAGCAACCAGGCCCGAAAGCGGCTGTAATTGCCAAATGACAGGATGTCCGAAATGGATCCCATCGTACAGAAATTCGTCCGGTAAACGATAAACCCAAACGCTATCCCGATCAGAAGTCCGCCCCAACCAACGTAAAGCCCTGGCTGTTCAACGACGATTTCTTTCCATGCTTCGATCATCTGTCCCATCCCTTGTCAGTTCTTGCTCCGCCAGTTTTTGCACTTTTACGCGGAATCACCTTTCTTCGATACCCGGTTTTCGGATCATCTTCAAACATTAGCATATTATTGTATGTTCGGGCACATGGCCTATCTGCCGCAGGGCCAACTATAGCGGCAGCCGCTGTCAGTCCGTCCGGCAATATAGATCATAAAGCGTGGCGATCAGTACCTCGGCCTCGCTGCTGGCCAGCGAATAAAACACCGATTGCGCCTCGCGCCGAGTGGCCACCAGGGTTTGGCCGCGCAGGATCGCCAATTGTTGGGACAGTGCCGACTGGCTGAGCCCGACATGGCCCTGCAATTGCTGCACCGACTTTTCGCCCTCAAGCAGATGGCACAGAATCATCAGCCGCGATTGATTGGCCATGACCTTCAGAAGGTCACTTGCCTTGGAGGCATTGGCCTGAAGTTCCGCGATATCCATGCATCTTCCCCCGCCCCGCTTCAAACACGGGATTTGGCGCCTCATACAGCATGAAAACCCCTTCGTGGCAAGGCGCGCGTTCACTTTCCTGCAACCTTGGCCGTGGTTTCCTTGACGTCATCTGGCAAGTCTAGTATTCATTTCTTCTAATAAACTTAAGTATCGTTTCCAATGCCACAGCGGTCAGGAGGGCAAAGACATGCTGGATAATGCAAAACAGGGTGATCTCGAAAATGCTAAAAGCATGTCGATCATAGTTACCAAAGGCACACTCGATTGGGCTTACCCGCCGTTCATTCTGGCCACCACTGCGGCTGCGATGGATATCAATGTCACGATGTTCTTCACCTTTTACGGCTTGCCGCTGTTGAACAAAAACCTTGATCTGAAGGTTTCGACCCTTGGCAACCCGGCGATGAAGATGCCGATGATGGGCATGCATATGGCGATGCCGAACATCATGCCGATGATCCCTGGCGTTGACCGGATGACTACCACGATGATGAAAAACCTGATCAAGAAAAAAGGCGTCGCCTCGATCCCGGAACTGCGCGATGCTGCGGTGGAACTTGATGTGCGGATGATCGGTTGCCAGATGACAATGGATTTGTTTGAATTTGATCACAAAGACATGATCGACGGCATCGAAATCGGTGGCGCGGCGACCTATATGGAAACTGCGGTCAAGTCCGACATCAACCTTTATATCTGACGTATTTCACCGCCTAGGGCGGTATATCTGAAAGGAAAATCAATGGCGCAACACACACTTAATGCCGAGGGCCTGAACTGCCCACTGCCGATCCTGAAGGCCAAAAAGGCCCTGAAATCGGTTCCCCCGGGCGAGATTCTGGAAATCACCTCCACCGATCCGGGTTCGGTTGCCGATTTCGCGGCCTTCTGTAACCAGACCGGCAATGAGTTGCTGTCGTCAAACACCGAAGGCAGCATCTACAAGTTCGAGATCAAGCGCACCTGATCGCAGACGTTCGTTGAATGAAGTGACAGACCCCGTCCCAGTGGCGGGGTTTTTCTTTTGTGGGGTGGCGTATCCCGTCAGGCAGATTTCGCCCGCACGAAATCGACAAAATTTCTGACCCAGGGGTTCGCCTTGCAGGATCGCAAATGGCAAAACCCGGCCAGCATGTTGTGGATCACGATCCCATCCGCCACGCCGTTAACGCCGGCACCGCGGGTGATGGTGCGGGCGAATTTTGTGTCAGGCGGCAGGTTTTCAATCCGGGCATAGTGAAATTCATGCGCCCGGACTTCCTGTTCGCCACCCTCCCAGGGGTGGTTTTCAGTGCGTTTGCACCTTGCATATCCGCGTCCCTGCGGCTTTGGATACATCACCGCATCCCCCGGCACGACGCCCACCATCGGATGGCATTCACCATGCCAGACCATGTTTTCACACAAATACATCAAGCCGCCGCATTCGGCATAGGTTGGCAGGCCTGCCTGGACTTTGCGTTTGATATCACCCCTTAACGCCGCATTCACCGACAGACCCGGCATTTGCGTTTCAGGAAAGCCGCCGCCGATGAACAAGCCGTCAACTTCTGGCAGGGCAGTTGCGGACAGGCAGTCAAACGGCACAAGATCGGCCCCGGCATCAGCAAACGCTTCAAGATCGTCGGGATAATAAAAGCCAAACGCGGTATCACGGGCGATAGCGATCCTGACCTTCTTCGTGGACGACACCACGCGCGGCGCAGGCTGGAGGCCAAGATCGGGCGCGCTCGCAGCAATCGTGCGCAGTTTTTCCAGATCAACCGCCCCGCCGATGATCGCAGCAAACCGGTCGATCATTGTCCTGACTGCGCCGGTTTCAGCGGGCGTGGTCAGGCCGAGATGCCGCTCCCCTATTTCCAGGTCATCCGTGCGGCCGACCGCCCCCAAAACCGGAAGGTCGGTATAGGTTTCAACCGCCGCGCGCAGCTTGCTTTCATGCCGCGCGCCACCGGTCTTGTTCAGGATCACCCCGGCAATGTTCACGTCCCGGTCAAACGCCTGATAGCCCATCAACAACGGCGCGATGCCGCGTGTGGTGCCAGTGGTATCGACCACCAGAACCACCGGCGCTTTCAGCAGTTTCGCCAGTTCGGCATTGCTGTCAGACCCATCAACCGCGACCCCGTCATACAGGCCCTTATTCGCCTCGATCAGGTTCAGATCACCGGTATGTGCGGCATAAAACGCCGCCAACTCGTCCCGGTCCATCGTGTTGAAATCAAGACTATAACAGGGCCGCCCGCTGGCCAGCGACAGCCACATCGGGTCAATGTAATCCGGGCCTTTCTTGAAGGTCTGCACCCCGGCCCCAAGGGCTGCGACCAGCCCGGTCGAAACCACCGTCTTGCCGGATGATTTATGTGCAGCCGCGATCATGAAGCGGGCCATCGGGTCAACCTTTCAGGGGCAGAAAGCCTTTGTCGCGGTCCGACCACAAGTGTTCCGCCAGCTTTTGCGCCGCGTCAATCGTGTCAGCCTTGCCCATCGTTTTCAGCGCCACCGCCAGCGTGCCGGTCACCGAGGCGGTGGCATAGGCATCTTCAACCGTTCCGCGCCAGACATCAACCAGACCGTCAACATTCATTTCGCTGTCAGGCGATTGATGGCCATCGGGCAGCAGGGCGGGCCAGTTATCCACCACCGGCGTATCGGTGCCATGTGTCGTCCAGATCTGGGTGGGTTTGTTTGGGCGACGCTCAATCTCGCCGCCTTCGCCGCGAAAAACCGCGTTGGTCGGCTGATGCAGCAATTGTGCGGCACCAGCGTGGATATCCATGAAGCCGCGATGAAAAATCCCCTGCATCATTGCGGGCGCATTAAACGGGTTCAGCATCCGGGTAAACGAATGCACAGGCGAACGCAGGCCAAGGATGGGTCGCAAATCAATCAGTTCGCGCAGTTTCGGGCTTAGCACCTTGAGCGGGGTATAGGACAAATTCCGCGCCGCCAGATGGTCGGCAGCCTCGGCCAAAGAACCGGCGATGGGAAAGCCCAGCCGCACCAGCGTTTCTTCGGTATAGACCCGGCCGGGGGTGTGGCCATCCGTGCCGTGCATGAACACCTTGTAGCCCGCATTGGCCAGCGTCAAAGCTGACAGCAAGAACCACGGCAGTTGGATGCGTTTACCGGCATAGGACGACCAATCCAGATCAACGGCAGGTATTTTTGCTGGTAGATCAAAGGTTTGGCGTGAACCCAGGGTGAAGCCCGCGATCTCCTGGGGCGCTTCTTCTTTCAGGCGCAACAGCATCAGAAAGGCACCGATCTGTTCCGGCAGGGCATCACCGCGCAGGATCATTTCCATCGAGTCCTGGGATTCCGCAAGCGTCAGGTGGCGCTGCTTGGTCTTGCCACGGCCAAGGATCGCGACAAAGCGCGAAAACGGATGCGGTTCCTGCATCTGAGGTTCCCTCTTAATCTGGTTTGAAAAGCCCGACCGCCTGTTCGCGATCAGTTTTGGCCGACATTGCCATCTGACAGATTGGTCGGCAATATCCGCAGTATCTTCATGCCTACCCCGGCGATGGCCAGCGCCAACGCGACACCGCCAAGACCCAGCAACAGCTCCAGATAGCTGGGGGTATAGGCGTTAACCACCCCGTCGTTAAAGCTGGAGGAAACCTGAAACCCCGGGAAGATATCCAGCGGAAAGGCCTGCCCACCGATGATGATGACATAAAGCTGGGCAAAGCCGCCCAACACCACCAAAGCCGAGGCAACAACGGCCGAGGCCGGTTTCGCGCCGCCCGTCGGATGAAACACCAGCGCAATCGGGATCAGGCCGCCGATGATCACCTGACCGATCCAGAACAACTGGGTGTAGATGCCGCCATCACGCAGGATGAACGCCTCGATGCCGGCATGCTCGGCGGCGTAAAGGTTGGTCATATGCTGAACGCCGGTGAAATACAGCACGAGGCCTGCAAAAATCCCCAGCAAACGCCCCATCCGCGATACCAATTTTGGCCCCAGCGGACGGTCTTGCAGCCGGGTGATCAGGCCTAGCACCAGAATGAACACCGCCAGCCCAAAAGAAAACGACATGACGATGAACAAGGGGGCCATCACAGCCGCATCATAGGCCGACCGGGCCACCAGCCAGCCAAAGATCGAGCCGGTCCCGGTGGTCAGCAACAGCCGCCACAAGAACGCGATGGTGCCGACGATGCGGATCACTGAATAGGGCATCGCGCGCGCCATCTGCACATAAAGATAAGCCGCAACGATCACGAAAAACCCGTTATATAGGATGATGTTCCAGGCAAAGATCGAGCTGAAGTTATAGACCGTCATCGCCACGATCAACCGATCCGGGCGGCCAAGGTCCAGCACCAGCACCGCCAGCCCACCCGCCAGCAACGCAATCGCCAGCAGGCCCGACAAGCGCGCCATCGGCTTGTAAGGCACCTGGCCGAAGACAGACGCGATTGAGGCCGCATTCAGCGCGCCCGAGGCTGCCACGATCAAAAAAATCGCAAAAACATGCGGCAGACCCCAGACGATCTGGTTGTTCATGCCGGTGACGACATGGCCGTGATGTTCGACATATAAAACCGACCCGGCAGCCGCCAGAATGAACGCCCCCAGCAGCACCGCCAGTTGAATGATCTGCGGGGTGGCCTTGATTTCGCGGTAAATCGTGCGTTCCATGATCGCCTTCCCCTCTTACAGATTGCTGTAGCGGACACCGGGGTTCAGCCCCAGATCATCGCGCAACGCGACCGACGGATAGCTGTCCAATGCCTTGGCAATATCGCTGTCGGGATCTTTCAGATCGCCAAACACCATCGCGCCGTGACCGGTTGCGGTGCAGGCCTCGACACAGGCGGGGGTGCCGCCTTCATCGACCCGATGCACACATAAGGTGCAGCTTTCGACGGTGCCTTTGCCGCGCGGCGCATGCGCCTTCTGTCCGGTGACGTCTTCATGCACGAACGAGCGCGCCTTGAACGGGCAGGCCATCATGCAATAACGGCAGCCGATACATTTGTGCTTGTCCACCAGCACGATCCCATCCGGGCGCTTGAACGACGCGGTGGTCGGGCAGACATCAACGCAAGGCGCGTCTTCGCAGTGCTGGCACATCATCGGCAATGAGGATTCGCGCCCCGTCGCCAAGTCAATCAGGTCAACCTTGCGGATCCACTGCGCGCCATCGTCGGCGTGTTCGTCATTGCCCCAGCCGTTTTCAACCTTGCAGGCCGATACGCAAGCCGTGCAATCCTTGGCGCATTTGTTGACATCAATCAGCAAGCCCCAGCGTTTGCCGGGGTCAGCCGCCGCTTCGGCCGGGCTGCCACCAAAGGCCATCAGGGTGACGCCCGGGGCCAGGGTCAGGGTTGCAACCGCGCCACCGCTTTTCAAAAAATCGCGGCGGTTCATTTCGGTGGGCTTTTTTGCAAAATTCAGGGCGGGCAGTTTCATTCTGCTGCCTCCTTCAGATAAGCAGCTATTTCCGAAGACTCCGGCACATCCGGTTTCAGCAAAGCCTGACGCGGGGTTTCGGGTTGCGAATTGTGGCACTGAAAACAATCGATCTTGACCGCGACATATTCATGGCAGGTGCGGCAGAAATGCTTTTCGCTGGCGATGCTGACGGGGGCGCCATCGTCGCCATAAACTGCATGGCAATCAACGCAAGCTTTCAGGCTGGCCTGAATGTCTCGATCGCCAAACCGCATGGTTGCATCACGGTCATGTTGCAGCAGTTGCATATGGTTGATCCGCCAATACGCATTGCCTTCTGGATGCGGATCCCCTGTGGCCTTGGGCACGACCGGCCCAAGCTCGCCCGCCAGAACCGGCGACATCGCCAGCCCGGCCAGAAACAACAGAGAAACCAGAAACCGTTTCATGCCTATTCCCCAAGT
Organism: uncultured Rhodobacter sp.; assembly: GCA_964469075.1. Taxonomy (GTDB): domain Bacteria; phylum Pseudomonadota; class Alphaproteobacteria; order Rhodobacterales; family Rhodobacteraceae; genus UBA5972. The sequence goes on along the minus strand of CAYXXQ010000078.1, from coordinate 2,500 downwards.
CCCATTTTGATATAGCCGGTCGGGCAGACATCGGCGCAGATATGGCAGCCGATGCATTTGCCGTAATCCGTATCGACATAACGCCCGACGGTGCGGTCGGATTTCTTGACCCTAAACACCGCATCCTGCGGGCAGTAGATCACGCAGTTATCGCATTCAAAGCACATGCCGCAAGACATGCAACGCTCGCCCTCTTTTTGGGCTTGTTCTTCGGAATAAGCGATGATGCGCTCTTCGAAATTACCCAGAACCGCATCGCCTTCGATCTGCACTTCGCCGCGCAGCTCACGCGGGACAAAGTTGAAGTGACCCTTGAACAGCTCCTCATGCGGGATGATCTGGCTTTCGCTGCGATCCTCGTAATTATGGATCGCGAATTTCGCATAATCAGTGCCACGGGTCTGGCTGTGGTCATAGGATTCGGGGTCTTTGCCGCGCTGGTGCAGTTCTTCCAGCAGGTTGAAGTGATGCACATCGACCTTGGGGCGCTTTTCGATATCACCATCATCCAGATAATCCGAGATGGTTTCAGCCGCAATCCGGCCATGCCCGATGGCGGTGGTCAGCAGGTGCGGTTTCAGAATGTCGCCACCGGCAAAATGCTTGGCGCGACCTTTGACCTTGTAACCCGCCTCGGTGTCGATGAAGCCACGGCCGTTGTCCAAATCCTCGATTCCGGTCAGATCGCCCATCTGGCCGATGGCAGAAATGATGATGTCGCACTCGATCTCAAACTCGGTGCCTTCGCGCGGCTCGGGCACATTGCCTTTCATATCGCATTCGCACATTTTCAGCGCAATCGCCCGGCCTTCGGCGTTCTTGATCACCTCAAGCGGCATGACGCTGCCCTTGATGTCAACGCCTTCGCGCTTGGCATCTTCACGCTCGTGCTCAGCGGCAGTCATCTGTTCTACCGGGAACAGCGAGGTCAGGGTTGCTTCCATCCCTTCGCGGCGTAGGCTGCCGGCGACATCTTCGGACTGAAAGCCGATGATCGTGCCGTCATTGTGATCGGTTTCAGCGACATGTTCGATATGCCCCAAACGCCGCGCGACCGAGGCCACGTCAATCGAGGTATCGCCACCGCCAACAACCACAACCTTGCGCGCCGTCCCCAGAACATAGCCCTGGTTGAACGCGTCCAAAAACTCGATCCCGTTGATGCAGTTTTCCGTACCTTCCCAGCCGGGAACCGGCAGCGGGCGACCGTTTTGTGCGCCCAGCGCCCAGAAAATCGCGTCAAACGAGCCTTCCAGTGTCTCCATCGAGATATCTTCGCCGACCCGGGTATTGGTGTGAACATCCACCCCCATGTCGATGATCCGGCCGATTTCCTTGTCCAGCATCGCGCGCGGTGTGCGGTATTCAGGGATGCCATAGCGCATCATCCCGCCCAGTTTATCATGCGCCTCAAACAGGGTCACGGCGTGGCCTTGGCGACGCAAGAAGAACGCTGCCGACAGGCCAGCCGGGCCGCCGCCGATCACCGCGATCTTGCGACCGGTATCAACGCCAACCGCTGCCCCTTTGACGTCGTTTTCATTGGCCCAGTCACCGACATATTGCTCGACCGCGTTGATGCCGACGTAATCGTCAACCTCGTTGCGGTTGCAACCGGCCTCGCACGGGGCGGGGCAGACCCGGCCCATCGTTGCCGGAAACGGGTTGGCATCGGCCATCCGCTGAAACGCGTATTCCTGCCAGGCCATGCCTTCGACCGGCGGCTTGTCCATGCCACGTGCAATTGCCAACCAGCCACGGATCTCGTGACCCGAGGGGCACGCCCCCTGGCAAGGCGGGGTTTTATGCACGTAAGTCGGGCATTTATAGGACGTGTCCTGGACGAATATCTTCTCTTCCAGATCCCAGTCGTCCGGGGTTTCGCCTTCTTGAAAGCGTCGGAATGTTGGTGTCTGATCGTTCATTTGTTCGTCCTGAATACAAGCGTCGCCCACTTATCAGCGCCGCGAAGTCCACGTTATTGACTGGGGGGTCGGAAAGAGCCGATTATTCCCCCAATCCCATCTTGATATAGCCGGACGGACAGACGTCAGCGCAGATATGACAGCCGATACACTTGCCATAGTCAGTATCCACGTAACGCCCGGTCGTCCGGTCGGTTTTCTTCACCCGATGCACCGCGTCCTGCGGGCAGTAGATGATGCAGTTGTCGCATTCAAAGCACATGCCACAGGACATGCAGCGATCCGCCTCGGCGCGGGCCTGTTCTGGGTCAGGGCCGACGATGCGTTCGCCGAAATGCCCCAACACAGAGTCCGGGCCGATATTCTGTTCCGACCGGCGGAACCTGTCCTGATGCGGCCAATGGCCCAGGAACAGCTCATCCGATGGCACGATCTGGCTTTCAGCGCGGTCTTCATAATTATGCACGGCATAATCGGCGCTGTCGGTGCCGGTGGATTGAATATGCGGATAGTCCTTCGGCTCATGCCCGGTTTCGCGCAATTTATCCAGCAGATCGAAGTGATGCACATTGACC
>CAYXXQ010000077.1:0-11470 GCA_964469075.1 uncultured Rhodobacter sp. | reverse complement strand
GCGTGATCATCCGCAATGAAGAAAACAAGAAATTCGTGATCGGCGCCTTGTTCAAACGTGAGCGTGAAAACCCCGGCCCGAAAGTCCAGCTAAGCTCGGACGCGGCGGCAGCCCTTGGCATTCTTGCGGGCAAGCCGACAATGCTGAACATCACCGCCCTTAGACGCGAAAGCGTGCCGGAAACGGACGCGGCCACCACAACAGAGGCCCCCCGCAGCATCGGCGAAATCGCTGCCACCGCGATTGATGAAAGCGATGGCGTAGCGGCAGCCCCGGCCCAGGCCACCCCTGCTGCGGCCCCTGCCCGCGCGGCCTCAACCCTTGCCAAGCCCTTCATCCAGATCGGTATTTTCAGCGTTGAAACCAATGCCCGCAACACCGCCACCAGTATGCGCACACAAGGCATCGTGCCGGTGGTGAAAGAGCACAGCACCAAGGGTAAGAAGTTCTGGCGCGTGATTATCGGCCCGGCTTCAAGCAGCAGCGAACGCGCTGCCCTTCTGAAAAAGGCCAAGGGGCTTGGCTTTACCGACGCCTATTTCGTGACCAACTGACCTGGCCTTTGCAAAAGGGAAACCTGTGACTTTCAGACCGACGCTTGCCGCATTTCTGTTGATTTTTCTAATGGTTCCGGGGGCTTATGCCCTGGAAACCAAGGCGCGGGCGGCGTTGTTGGTTGATTACAACACCGGCACCGTGCTTTTGGAAAAGAACGCCGATCAGGCTTTGCCGCCGGCGTCGATGTCAAAACTGATGACGTTGAATATGGTGTTTGAGGCGCTGGAAGATGGCCGCCTGTCGCTGGATGAACGCCTGCCGGTGTCTGAACATGCGATGTCTTATGGCGGCTCCACCATGTTTCTGAACACCCGCGACAGGGTCCGGGTCGAAGACCTGATCCGTGGGGTCATCGTGTTGTCAGGCAATGATGCCAGCGCGGTTCTGGCGGAAGCTTTGGCAGGCACCGAGGTCGAGTTTGCCCGCGTCATGACAAAACGCGCCCGCCAGCTTGGCATGATGAATTCGACCTTTGCCAATTCAAACGGCTGGCCGCACCGCGATCAGCGGATGAGTGCGCGGGATCTGGTGATCCTGGCGGACCGGCTGATCCGGCACTTCCCGCAGTATTACGTCTATTTCGCCGAGCGGGAGTTCGCGTTCGACGACCGCTCACCGGCCAACCGGTTCAACCGCAATCCGCTTTTGAAGCTGGATATCGGGGCAGATGGCTTGAAAACCGGCCACACTGCCGAGGCCGGGTATGGCGTCGTTGGATCGGCCACCAAAAACGGCCGCCGTGTGGTTTTGATGCTGACCGGTCTGGACACCGAGGCCGACCGCGCCCGCGAGGCGGAAAAGATGGTGAACTGGGCCTTTCGCCAGTTCCTGGAAAAAAAAATCCTGACAGCCGGGCAAGTGGTGGAAACCGCCGATATCTGGATGGGACGGGAAAATTCGGTCACCCTCAGGGCGGCCCATGACCTTGATCTGTTGCTGCCGGTCAGTGCCTCGCGCCAGCTAACCGCAGAAATCACCCTGATCCAGCCGATTGAGGCGCCGATTGAACAAGGTGCTGAACTGGCGATACTGAAAATCACCATCCCCGGCATGCAGCCTGTCGAAGTGCCGCTTGTCGCCGGAGAAGCGGTCGCGCGCAGCGGATTTCTGTCGCGTCTGCGCCTGTCCGCCGTTATTCTTGGCCAAAGCGTGATGACTTTGGGCAACTGATGGGGACGGCACCCTTTTTCGTAACATTTGAGGGGATTGACGGCTCTGGCAAGTCAACCCAGGCGCGGCTTTGCGCCGACGCTTTGCGTGCAATCGGCAATGAGGTCGTGCTGACACGCGAACCCGGCGGCTCCGCCGGGGCCGAAGAAATCCGCCGCCTGCTGGTTGAGGGGGATCCGAACCGCTGGTCGCCCGAGACCGAGATTTTACTGTTCACTGCCGCCCGGCGCGATCATCTGGAAAAGACCATCGCACCCGCTTTGGCGGCTGGAAAAATCGTCGTCAGTGACCGTTTCGCGGATTCAACCCGGGTCTATCAGGGGGTCGCGCGCGCCGATCTGCGTGGGCTGGTTGATCAGTTACACAGCCTGATGATTGGCCGCGAACCAGACCTGACCTTCATCATTGACATGGACCCGACGGCGGCGTTGTCCCGCGGCCTTGCGCGCAAATCCGGCGAGGACCGGTTTGAGGATTTCGGCCTGCCCTTTCAACAAGCCCTCAGGGGCGGATTTCTTAAGCTGGCCAAAGCCAGCCCAGAACGGTGCCGTCTGATCAATGGCAATCAGGACGTGGCCGAGGTCGCAGCCGAAATCAGCGCGCATCTGAACGCGTTTCTGCGATGACCGAAGTTGATATCCCGGAACCTGATGCCGTCGAAGGGGCTCCGCATCCGCGCCACGCCGCGACACTGTTTGGCCAAACCGCCGCCGAACAGGATTTCCTGACGGCCTATAACACCGGGCGGCTGCATCATGGCTGGCTGATCACCGGGCCACGGGGTGTCGGCAAAGCGACCCTAGCCTGGAAGATCGCGCGGTTTTTGCTGACCCAACCACTGGGGCACAACGCCGGGTTTCTTGACGCACCTGCCCCGCCCGACAGCCTGAAAACCGACCCCTCCAGCCCGATCTCGCGGCGCATCGCGGCCCTGGCCGAACCCGGCCTGTGGCTGTGCCGCCGCCCCTACGACACCAAGGCCGAACGCCTGAAACAGGACATCACGGTTGACGAAATTCGCAAACTGAAAAGCTTTTTCAATCTGTCGGCCACCGAAGGCGGGCGGCGGGTGGTGATCGTTGATGCGGCGGATGAAATGAACGTCTCGGCCGCCAATGCGCTGTTGAAAATTCTGGAAGAACCGCCGCAAAACGCCTTTCTCCTGCTGATCTCGCATCGTCCGCTGCGCTTGCTGCCAACCATTCGCAGCCGCTGCCGGGTGCTGAAATGCGCCAGCCTTGGCGCGGACGACATGGCACAAGCCCTGGCCGCCGCCGGCTTTGATGCCGGTCAGGACGCCGGGCATTTGGCAACCCTCTCAGGCGGCTCCGTCGGGGAGGCGATCCGCATTCTGTCCCATGATGGGCTGAAACTTTACCGCCTGTTGCTGCATCTTGTCAGCGAAACCCCCAGGATGGAGCGCCCGACCGCCACCACGCTTGCCGAAAGCTGCACCACCAAAGCCGGGCTTGCGCGCTATGACCTGACCCTGCGACTGATCGGCGTTTTGATGCACCGCCTGGCCCTGACCGGGGTGTCCGGTCCGCCCTTGCCCGAAGCCACTGATGGCGAAGCCAAGGCGCTGGCGCGGCTGGCTGCCACCCCGGATGCGGCGCGGAAATGGGCCGAATTGGCGCAGGTTCTGTCGGATCGGTCGCAACATGCGCGCGCAGTAAATCTTGACCCCGCCAGCGTGATCCTTGATATGTTGCTGAAAATCGACCAATTGGCGGGTTCTCTCAGGGCCGCCTGAGAAAGCCAGCATGACCAAGCCCCACGACATCGTTGACAGCCATTGCCATCTGGATTTCCCGGATTTCGCCGAGGATTTACCGGATATCATCGCCCGCGCCGGGGCGGCAGGGGTCAGCCGCATGGTCACGATCTGCACCAAACTGCGCGCGGAACCCGATGTCAGGGCCATTGCCGAACGGTTTGATCCGGTGTTTTTCGCCGCTGGCACCCACCCGATGAGTGCCGCGAAAGAACCGATGGCGACGGTTGATCAACTGGTTCAGATCGCGTCGCATCCGAAAATGGTCGGCCTTGGCGAAAGCGGGCTTGATTATCACTACACCTCGGGCAGCAAACCCCAGCAGCAGGAAAGCCTGCGCATTCATATTCAAGCCGCACGCCTTACCGGCCTGCCCCTGATCATCCATTCCCGCGATGCCGATGACGACATGTCCGACATCCTGACAGCGGAGCACAAGGCCGGGGCGTTTGGCTGCGTCATGCACTGCTTTTCCTCGGGCCGGGGGCTGGCCGAAGCCACCCTTGATCTGGGGTTTTACCTGTCGATGTCAGGCATTGCCGCATTCAAGAAGTCACAGGAACTGCGCGATATTTTTGCCGCTGCCCCGGTTGACCGGATTTTGCTGGAAACCGACGCGCCCTATCTTGCTCCGCCGCCTCATCGCGGCAAACGCAATGAGCCGGCCTATTCCGCCTTCACCGCCGCCGTCGGGGCAGAAGTTTACAACATGGATCCGGCCGACTTCGCCCGCCAGACCACCGCCAATTTTGACCGTCTGTTCAGCAAGGCAGCGCAGTGGCAGAAGGCGCCCGCAGCATGAGCCGCCTGCGCTTCACAATCCTTGGCTGCGGCTCTTCCGGGGGGGTGCCGCGGCTTGGCGGGCTTTGGGGCGCGTGCGATCCGACAAACCCAAAAAACCACCGTCGCCGGTGTTCAATGCTGGTGGAACGAATAGGAAAATCCGGCACGACCCGGGTTCTGATCGACACCTCGCCTGATCTGCGCAGCCAGTTGCTGGATGCCGAAATTGGCCATCTGGACGGCGTCGTTTTCACCCATCAGCATGCCGACCATGTGCACGGGATCGACGATTTGCGCATGGTTGTTTTCAACATGCGCCGCCGGCTGCCCGTTTGGGCCGACGGGGTGACGCAAGACGCCCTGATCTCGCGCTTTGGCTATGCGTTTGTGCAGCCCCAGGGCAGCCCTTATCCGCCGATCTTAGAGCTTAACAGCCTCAACGGCCCGGTCACGATTGACGGCGAAGGCGGGCAGATCACCCTGACGCCGTTTCATGTCGGGCATGGCAGTATTGACTCGCTGGGGTTTCGCATCGCAGGGCTAGCTTATCTGCCTGATGTCTCCGAAATGTATGCCGAAAGCTGGGAGGCAGTTGACGGCCTTGATGTCTGGGTGCTTGACGCGCTGCGGCGCGATCCGCATCCGACCCAGTCGCATCTGGAGCAAAGCCTTGACTGGATCCGCCGCGCCGCACCCAAACGCGCGGTGCTGACCAATATGCATATCGACCTTGATTATGAAACGATCTGTGCGGAAACCCCCGATCACATTACCGCCGCTTATGATGGCATGGTGATCGACCTTGCGCATTGAACTGGTGATCCCGGGCCGCACACCACAACGGCCCGCCTGATATGTCCGCCCTGATCGAGGTGATCCTGCCGGTCTTTCTGGTGATCGGATTTGGCTATGTCGCGGTGCTGCGCGGTTATTTCAGCGAAGCGGCAATTGACGGGCTGATGCGGTTCAGCCAGAACTTCGCAATCCCGCTGTTGCTGTTTCGCGCAATCTCGACACTTGATCTTAGCCAGGGCTATGATCTGGGGCTGCTGGCGTCTTACTACACAGGCTCCCTCGTCGGGTTTCTGGCCGGGATGCTAGGCGCGCGGTTCATGTTTCACCGCCCCTGGACCGACAGCGTCGCCATCGGTTTTTCCGCCCTGTTTGCAAATTCCGTCCTGCTGGGCCTGCCAATAACTGAGCTGGCTTTTGGCGCCGACGCGCTTGGTCCAAACTATGCCATCGTGTCAGTGCATGCGCCGTTTTGCTACCTTCTTGGCATCACCACGATGGAGGTGATCCGCAATCGCGGCGGCGGCATCACGCAAGCCGCGCGCGCAGTAACCTTAGCGGTTTTTCGCAATACGCTGATGCTGGCCATCGGCCTTGGTTTCATCGTCAACCTGACCGGCTGGACCCTGCCGGGTTCAGTTGCCTCGGCCCTTGATCTGGTGATCCGGGCCGCCCTGCCCACAGCCTTGTTTGCCCTTGGCGGCATCTTGCGGCGCTATCGCCCCGAAGGCGATCTGACGGTGGTGCTATGGGTTTGTGCGATCTCGCTGTTTTTGCACCCGGCAATCGCCCTAATACTGTCCCAGCAAGTGTTCGGGCTTAGCCAAGCGATGGTCCAAAGTGCTGTCCTGACAGCGGCAATGGCCCCCGGTGTCAATTCCTATATCTTCGCCAGCCTCTATAACAGCGCCAAACGCGTCGCCGCCACAGCGGTCCTTGCGGGCACACTTCTATCGGTGCTGTCCGTCACATTCTGGCTGTGGGTTCTGGGGGCCTGACGGCACCCATCATTGTTCCTAAAATACTCAAAAAGGCCTGGGCTCGCACAGCAGTGCAACACCCAAGATTTACCCCGGGCTAACGCCGCGCATCCGTTCTGACCGGCGGCGCAACATCTCTACCATCGTCAGCAGCATGATCGAGATGAACACCAGGATCGTCGCCACCGCAAGGATGGTCGGCGAAATCTGCTCCCGAATACCTGAGAACATTTGACGCGGGATCGTCCGCTGTTTGACGTCTGCCAATTGCAGCACGACGACCACTTCATCAAACGAGGTGATGAAGGCAAACAAGCCACCAGACACCACACCCGGCAGGATCAGCGGCATCTGTACCTTGAAGAACGTGCGGATCGGCCCTGCCCCCATATTGGCCGAGGCCCGCGTCAGACTGTCGTCAAACCCGACCAGCGTGGCGGTCACGGTAATGATGACAAAGGGCGTGCCCAATACCGCGTGGGCCAGGATCAGGCCGGTATAGGTTTTGGCCAGGCCAACCCCGGAAAAGAAATAGAACAGACCCGACGCGGTGATCACCAAGGGCACGATCATCGGTGAGATCAGCAAAGCCATGATCGGCCGCCGCCAGGGCATTTCATTGCGGCTAAGGCCGATTGCGGCCAGCGTGCCGACACTGGTTGACAGCAAGGTCGCCCAGATGCCGATCCAGAAACTGTTCTTGACCGACCGCACCCATTGCGCGTTCTGCCACATGTCAGACCACCAGCCGGATATGGCCTCGGGGGCTGCCATGCCGTTTTTCAGGATATCCCAGTACCAGCGCAGGCTGTAAGCCTCGGAATCCAGCGACAACATGCCGGGGGTGAAGCTGAAATAGGGCTCCTGATTGAAGCTGAGCGGGATCAGGATGATGATCGGCGTGATCAGGAACACAAAGATCATGCCGCAGATGACGCGGAAGGTGTAAAACCACAGGACTTCGCGTGCCGTGGCATAGGGCGGCAGGTTCAGGCGGTAGTCACCGTTATGCAGCCAAAGCGTCATCCGCCCGATCACATAGCCAACGATCCCCAGCAACAGCCCATAAGACAGCGCCACAAAGGACGTTGCCAGCACCGCAAACACAACTGCGGTTGCCAGGCCCGCGATCAGCCGGTTGTCCAGGAATTGCCGCACCAAGAACGCGGCCAATCCAAAGATCACAGCACCGATCAGGAAATACTGCGCGAACAATCCGAAATTGCCCTGGGCCGTCATCAGGCCGATCAGGCCACCCAGACCGGCGGGAATGCCGATGGTGAACCAGATCGAAGGTTGCGGCGGGATATAGCGATAGGCTTTGGGGGTCATGGTTCTATCCCAGCTTCATATTATCAATGCCAACGAGCCGGTCGTATAGCCAGAACAGGAACAACACGAACACCAGCAGCACAAATCCAAGGGCCGCGGCCAGGTTCCAGTTCAAACTCTTTCGCATATGGAAGTCGATGATGTTGGAAATCATCTGCCCGTCCTGGCCACCAACCAAGGCCGGTGTGATATAGTAGCCAATCGCCAGAATGAACACCAACAGCGCGCCTGCGCCAATGCCCGGAACCGATTGCGGGAAATAAACCCGCCAGAAGGCCGTCCAGTTGCTGGCCCCCATTGATTTCGCGGCCCGCACATAAGAGGGCGGAATGGTTTTCATCACCGAATAAAGCGGCAAGATCATGAAGGGCATCAGAATATGCGTCATCGCAATCAGCGTTCCGGTCTTATTATAGATCAGACTGAACCTGTCGTCGTCACTGGCCAGGCCAAAGACCACGAACAAATCGTTCATCACCCCCTGCGCTTGCAACATCGCGATCCAGGCGGTTGTACGCACCAGAAGCGATGTCCAGAAGGGCAAAAGCACCAGGATCAGCAACAGGTTTGACGTGCGCACCGGCAAGGTCGACAGCAGATAGGCAATCGGATAGCCCAGCAGAAAACACGCCACGGTCACGATGAACGAGATTTCCAGCGTCCGGGCAAACAGCATCAGATGGATCGCGCGGTCGGGATCCTCCCGGCTGAAAGACCCGTCAGCGGCGTATTTGAAATCAAGGGCCGAGGCCAGATAGCCCGGGTTCAGCTTTTTCGACGAGATTTTCATGCCGTGCCAGATATCTATGCTGGCCCATTCGTCGTCGACCTCAGCAAGGGCTTCAAGATAGGGCGGTTCCATCTTTGCGGCTTTGCGGGCGGATTTGGTAAAGGCCGAACGCGCGCCTGAAACCTCGCGGTTGACGCGGGTTGCGACTCGGCCAATCGTCTTGTTTTCCTTGGCCACAATCAAATCGGCGACAAGGGCCGCAGCAAGCGTTTCAGGTGGCGGTGAGTTGGCATCCCATTTCGCCAATTCGATGGTCGAGGCGGGCATCAGCGACGCGTAGCGGTCATCGTAAACGCCCTGCCACAGCAAGGCTGCAATCGGAATGATGAACGAGGCAATAACAAAGGCGATCAGCGGGAACACCAGCCCAAACGCACGCGCCCGGCTTCTGAACAGCGCCTGAGCAAGCTTGCGTTTCAAAGGCGTGCCGTCGGCGGCTACGAGGGGGGTGCTGATGTCGGTCATGGAATCGCCCGAATAGATGTGCAATCAAGATCGGAGGGGCGGGACCGCCCCTCCGAAGATTTGGATTACTTGGCCAGCCAAGCGTTGAAACGCTCGTTCAGCTCGTCCTGATTGTCGGCCCAGAATTCAAAGTCATTCTGGATCGCTGTGGTGAAGTTCTCAGGTGCTGTTGGCATCTGCGGACCCATCATCAGGTCTGGCTGGTCGTGGAATGCGCCAACCAGGGATGCCGAAGATTTCCGCGCCGGACCGTAGGAAATGTAGGAAGCCTGGGCTGCCAACTGTTCGGTTTCGGTCGAGAAAGCAACGAATTCCATTGCCAGGTCTTTGTTCGGCGCGCCTTTGGGGATAACCCACAGATCAAGGTCATAGATCTGGCTGTCCCAAACGATAGCGAAGGATTTGCCTTCAGCCGCAACCGCATTGAAGATACGGCCGTTATAGGCAGTGGTCATTGCAACTTCGCCATCAGCCAGAAGCTGCGGAGGCTGTGCGCCGGCTTCCCACCAGACTACGCTGTCTTTGATGGTGTCCAGCTTGGCAAATGCACGGTCAAGGCCTTCTGAAGTGCCCAGCACGTCATAGATATCGGCAGCGGCAACGCCGTCAGCTGCCAGTGCCATTTCCAGGTTGGCTTTCGGACCTTTGCGCATGCCGCGCTTGCCCGGGAATTTTTCCAGGTCAAAGAAATCGCCGATTGTCGTCGGGCCATCTGCCATTTTCGAGCTGTCATAGGCATAGATGGTTGACCACACGATGTTGGAAACGGCGCATTCATGCAGGGTGCCCGGCAGGAAATCGTCGATTGCCGCAGTGCCATCAGCGCCAGCAGGCAGGATCGCCGGATCAATCGTTTCCAGCAGACCTTCGTCACAGCCGCGAACGGCGTCGGAAAGCTCTACGTCGACCAGATCCCAGGTTACATTGCCGGCTTCAACCTGCGATTTAACCTCGGCCAGACCGCCGTTGTAATCTTCAGATACGACCTGGTTGCCGGTTTTGGCAATCCAGGGCTTGTGATAGGCTTCGACCTGCGATTTCGTGTAGGCACCGCCCCACGAAACAACGGTGATCGAGCCGGCAGACGCAGCACCTGCAATCAAAGCAGCGGTGGCAGCACCTGTCATCAATATGGATAGTTTCATTCATAGTCTCCTTGTCAAAGTGCCCAATTTCTCCCTAGACCCCGGCGGCAATGGGCAGAGCCGCCAGGTTGTCGCATAATGCCCCCCAAAGGGCGCACCGCAATTCCTGCTTACGCGTCCAGCGCGCGGCAATCCTCGGTCACCCAGCTGACCAGCGTTTTCTCGCCAACCACCAGGTGCTTGTGGCCGGCCGCATTGGGCACCTTCACCACGAATTCGTCATTGCCCAGAACATTCATCCGGCAGCGGATGTGGTCGCCCAGATAAATCAGTTCCTGAACCGTCGCCTCAACCGCGTTGGGGCCGCTTTTCTCACCGATATCAACGCGCTCGGGGCGGATCGACAGCGTGGTCGTAGTGCCGGCATCACCGCAATTGATCGCCAGGGCCTCGCCCTTCACGCCACCGCCGTAATCGACCGCCGCGATGCCGTCCTTGATCGACAGGATCTTGGCCTCCAGCGTGTTGTTCTCACCGATAAATCGCGCCACGAAAGCGTTTTCCGGGCGTTCATACAAGTCTTCCGGCGAGGCCAGTTGCTGAATGATCCCGTCGTCAAATACTGCCACCCGGTCTGACATGGTCAGCGCTTCGGATTGGTCATGGGTCACATAAACCACCGTCACGCCGAGGCGTTCGTGGATATGCTTGATTTCATATTGCATATGTTCGCGCAATTGCTTGTCAAGTGCGCCCAGTGGTTCGTCCATCAGCACGAGTTCCGGCTCAAACACCAGCGCGCGGGCCAAAGCGATCCGCTGTTGCTGCCCGCCTGAAAGCTGGGCCGGACGGCGGCTGCCAAATTCGCCCATCTGGACCATATCCAGCGCTTTTTTGACATTCGCCTCGCGCTCGGACTTGCCCTGGCCGCGCACTTCCAGCGGGAAGGACAGGTTTTCAGCCACGGTCATATGCGGAAACAGCGCGTAATTCTGGAACACCATGCCAATACCACGTTTGTGCGGCGGGATGTTGTTGATCGGCTTGCCACCCAGCAGGATGTCGCCATGCGTCGCGGTTTCAAACCCTGCCAGCATCATCAGGCAAGTGGTCTTGCCCGAGCCTGACGGCCCAAGCATTGTCAGAAATTCGCCCCGGCCAATATAGAGGTGGAGGTCCTTAACAACCAGAGATTCACCGTCATAGCTTTTCTGGACATGATCAAAAACGACAAAGCCGTCCTCTTTCGATACGGTCGACAAATCCGGTTCTCCCTAACCAATTATACTTCGCCGCTTGTAGACGCGGATTGCCGGCAGCCAAACATATTAACCAGCGCTTTGCAACCAATGCCTCCGGGATTCATGGCCGGTAACAGCAAAATTGTACGGGATCATCCCGCCTTGCCTTAAAACTTGTCACAAGGATGCGACCCAGTTTGACGTTATAACGGCATCAACCCGGCCAATATGGCAAGATGTCGCGATTGGACCATTTCTTTGAGTCGCCGGTTTGCCCTGATTATCGCCATTTGACACAGGGGTTTTCACAAGTCTTTTCACAGGGATTTATCCGTGCAATCCAGCCGACAGCATGCTAAAGCGCGGCGGCAGCACGGGAAAACGCTAAGTGATCGCAACGCATATTTTTGGTGGTCTGGGCAATCAGATGTTCCAGTTGGCACACGGCCTGTCACTGGCCGCGCGCCTGCAAACCGAGCTTGTGATCGACACGCGCTATT
>CAYXXQ010000076.1:7076-11538 GCA_964469075.1 uncultured Rhodobacter sp. | reverse complement strand
ATTGATGGCGATGAGCGGGTGCAGGATCCTTACTGCATCCGCTGTCAGCCGCAGGTTTTGGGCGCGGCGATGGATGTGTTGCGACAAGCCGCCAATGTGCTGACGATCGAAGCCAACGCCGTCACCGACAACCCCTTGGTGATGCCCGACGGCATGATCATATCAGGCGGCAATTTCCACGCAGAGCCGGTTGGATTTGCCGCCGATCAGATCGCCATTGCCGCCGCCGAAGTCGGCGCTATCGCCCAAAGACGCATCGCTTTGCTGGTTGATCCGGCCCTGTCTTTTGGCCTGCCTGCCTTCCTGTCACCGGCCCCTGGCCTGAACTCAGGGCTGATGATCGCCGAGGTGACATCCGCCGCTTTAATGAGTGAAAACAAATCCTTGTCAAACCCCCGCGTGGTTGACAGCACCCCCACCAGCGCCAATCAGGAAGACCATGTTTCGATGGCCTGCCACGGGGCTCGGCGGCTTTTGGAGATGGCAGAAAACCTGTCGGGAATCATCGCGATTGAGGCCCTTTGTGCCGCCCAGGGGGTGGAGCTGCGCGCGCCTTTGCAAACCAGCGATGCCCTTGCGCAGATGATTGCGAAAATCCGCGATGTGTCGCCACCTTTGGGGGTCGACCGGCTGATCGCCCATGACATCAAAGCAGCCCGGCTGCTGATCGAACAAGGCCGCTTGTTGCCGCAATCCCTGACTGCCCTTTAAAGGAACTGACATGACCGATTCCCGCCACAACCTGCGCGATGTAAAATCCCCTCGGGGGGCCAAGCTGTCTTGCAAAAGCTGGGCGACCGAAGCGCCGTTTCGCATGTTGCAGAACAATCTGGATGCTGAAGTGGCGGAAAACCCGCATGAGTTGGTGGTTTACGGCGGCATCGGTCGCGCCGCCCGCACCTGGCAGGATTTCGATCACATTCTGGCAGCCCTGAAAGACCTGGAAGAAGATCAAACCCTTCTGGTGCAATCCGGCCGTCCGGTCGGGGTTTTCCCGACCCATAAAGACGCGCCACGGGTGTTGATCGCCAATTCAAACCTGGTGCCGGCCTGGGCCAATTGGGATCATTTCAACCATCTCGATAAGCTGGGGTTGATGATGTATGGCCAGATGACGGCCGGGTCGTGGATTTATATCGGCAGCCAGGGCATCGTCCAGGGCACCTATGAAACTTTCGCCGAGGCGGGGCGTCAGCACTATAATGGCGATCTGACCGGCAAGTGGATCCTGACGGGTGGCCTTGGCGGCATGGGCGGGGCACAGCCGCTGGCGGCGTCAATGGCGGGCGCTTGTTGCCTGGCAGTTGAATGTAATCCTGACAGCATAGATTTTCGCCTACGTACCGGCTATGTCGATGAAAAGACGGATGATCTGGACGCCGCGCTTTCGATGATCGACCGCTGGACCAAGGCCGGTGAAGCGAAATCGGTCGGCCTGTTGGGCAACGCCGCCGATATCTTCCCGGAGCTTTACCGCCGTGGCGTGCGCCCGGATATCGTCACCGACCAGACCAGCGCCCATGACCCGATCAACGGCTATCTGCCGCAGGGCTGGACGATGGCCGACTGGCGTGCCAGGCGCGAAAGCGATCCCAAATCGGTGGAAAAGGCTGCCCGCGCCAGCATGAAGGTCCATGTCGCCGCGATGGTCGATTTCTGGAACGCAGGGGTGCCGACGCTGGATTATGGCAACAATATCCGCCAGGTCGCCAAGGACGAGGGGCTTGAAGACGCCTTTGCCTTTCCGGGTTTCGTGCCAGCCTATATCCGGCCGCTGTTCTGCCGGGGTGTCGGCCCGTTTCGCTGGGTGGCCTTGTCCGGCGATCCCGAGGATATTTATAAAACCGACCAGAAGGTGAAGGAGCTGATGCCGGATGACGCGCATTTGCACAACTGGCTTGATATGGCGCGCGAACGGATCGCTTTTCAGGGCCTGCCTGCGCGGATCTGCTGGGTTGGCCTTGGCGACCGGCACCGGTTGGGCCTCGCGTTCAACGAAATGGTCGCCTCGGGCGAGTTGAAGGCACCGGTTGTGATTGGCCGGGATCACCTTGATTCAGGCTCCGTCGCGTCGCCCAATCGCGAGACCGAGGCGATGAAAGATGGCAGCGATGCTGTCAGCGACTGGCCGCTTCTGAACGCGCTTTTGAACACCGCAGGCGGCGCCACCTGGGTCAGCCTGCATCACGGCGGCGGTGTTGGCATGGGCTATTCGCAGCATGCCGGGATGGTGATCGTCGCTGACGGCACGGACGACGCCGCGCGCCGGTTAAAACGGGTGCTGTGGAACGATCCGGCCACCGGCGTGATGCGCCATGCCCATGCCGGGTATGATGATGCGATCGCCTGCGCTGCCGAGCAGGGGCTTGATTTGGTCGGGCAACGCTAAGGCCTTTGGATGCAGTCGGCTGCGGCTTAGTGCGACCTTGCCGCGCGACCTGTTTGTCGGGCATTGTGGCGGCAACTCCGCTTACCGGAAGGCCAGACCATGCGCTTCATCCCAGCCTTAACCGCCACCGCCCTGATCACCGTCCTGATCACCGCCTGCACGCCAGAGCCTGAGATGCCGGACCGCGCCGAAGGCAAATCGGTGTTCATAGAAAACTGCGCAGTCTGCCACGGCGCGACCGGGCAGGGCGATGGCCCCGCCGCCACCGATATGCGACCAAAACCCAGCGATCTGACCCAGCTTGCTGCGCGCAACAAGGGCGTGTTTGATCGCGCTGCCGTGCTGTCGATGATCGACGGCTACACACGGCCGGAACTTGCCGGTGGAACTATGCCGGAATTCGGCGATTTCCTGGACGGCGACAGCGTTCCGGTCGACACCGGCGGCGGCGTTTTCACCCCGACCCCCAGACCGCTGGCGGCTGTGATGCTGTACCTTGAAACCCTGCAACGTTGATCGGTTGAGGGTGCGGTTATCCGCCGTCTGTGACGGCCACAAGGTTTGGTACAGGGCCTGATCCTGACACCGTTTTGATCCGGGTTTCCCCCAATCGCGGATGCAAACGCGCCGCAATGCGCCAGGCCAGAAAGCAGACAGCGCCTGTGGCGACAAATATCCCCGAAATCGGCGCCACCAGTAAAACCAGCCAGGCGACACCGGGCGTCGCGATGCCGGAAATATCCCGGTAAGACGAATAGATCGCCGACATTTCCGTCCGCTCCGATGGTTTGACCGCCATCAAAAACGGCAATCCCGCGCAAATATCCAGCAGGATCAGAAAGAAGCTGCCAACAAACAACAGGCCAACGGCAATTCCCGGCGCAGCCGCCGTCAAGCCCGCTGTGGTAAACAAAAGCGTGCAGGCCAAAAACCCCGTCCGCACCGAATACCGGACCGAGCGCGCCTGCATCCAGCGCAGCATTAAAGGCGACAGAAACAAAGCCGCATTGGTGGTCGACAGCAAAGCCCCGCCCAACTGATCGCTTAGCCCGTTTTCAACCGCAAAAATCGGCAGATAGACAACATAGGCCCACCAGCCGCAGGACCGGATAACGGCAAACAACCAACCCGCAATCAGGCGTGGTTGCTGAAAGAACCGGCCCACAAAAGACAGGGGATTGGGCGGCGGCCCCTTGGCCCTTGTGATCAGCTTGCCATTGCCCAGACGCATGAACAGAAACGCCACCAGCATCACAACCGCCGCAAGTGCCGAAATCAGAAACGGCAGGGGCTTCCAATAGCCCCACAACACGACCCCCAGAACCGGCCCCAAAGTCCAGCCCAGGGCCGAATAGAACATGCGCTGGGTTTCGCATTTCCCCAGCTCAATCCTGGCAATATAATCAAGGACATAGGTGTTGAAGCAAACAAACGTCACGACCGTGGCGACCGAATTCAGCACCAGCGCCAGCACAACCATTTCAGGCGCGCCAAACGCCGCCACGCAGGAGCCGACGACGAATCCGCTGGCCCCGATGCCATACATCCAGCGTCTGGGAATGAACCGGTTCAAAAACGGCACCAGCAGCCCGACCACAAGCGACACGATGCCGATGCCAAAATAGATCGAGCTGATAAGGGCGGCGTCCTGCAACGCCTCATACATCGCGACCGGAAAGACCGAGATCAACATGCCACGCACCACGGCTTCAAACCCGGCAAGGATGGCAAAACCACGGACGGACGGGGCTGGCGCGTGACGCACCCACTCCGGTATTCGGCGTTCAAACACTGTAAAACCCTATAGAAATGTAACGGGCTCAGGATAGCCGGTAAACCCGCATATTCTGGCCCGGTCGCGACCTAATGGTCCGAACGCGACGCGGTTGTTTTGAGGGTCGGGCACTTACAGCGGGAGCAGGTCCATCGGCCAGTTCAGTTGTCGATGATGCCTGTCGCCAATCGGTACTGCACCGCCTCGTCCGTCAGAAGAACGTAAATATCGTCGGGTGCCGTTTTCATGCCAAGGATCGCCAGGGCCGGGTCCACGCCCATTTCAATCAGAAACTCCAT
>CAYXXQ010000076.1:0-6976 GCA_964469075.1 uncultured Rhodobacter sp. | reverse complement strand
GTTCAAGCCCGTCAAGATAGGCCTGAAACCGTTTCAGATCATCCTCCCGGATCGCGCCATTGGCGATCACGATCAGGCCATAATCCTTATCCGTAACTTGTGAGAACGTCAGCCTATCAGGAATAGGCCCGGTATCTGGCAGTTGAAGATCAGTGTCGGCGGGCTGGGGCGACAGGCGGATAACATCGGTGGTGTAGGGGCGGTTTTGATCGCCGGGGGTGACCGGCTGCAAGGTGCCGGGGGTGCGGGTTCGATCAAGAAACCTTGGCGTGCTGTCCTGAAAAACCGTGACTAGGACAATCATCGCGGCCACGAAAAACTGCGAGGCCAGGATCAGGTTCATGCCGGTGCGCACCGACATGCGCTTGCCGAAAGCCGCCGGAGGGCGGGTGTCTATGGTCACGGTTGGTCGGCTGTTTTCGCCGCCGCCCCCTCTTTTCCTGCCAAGCTTTCGATGCGGCTGACGACGGCGGCATCGGCCACGCCCATCGCTGCCTCGACATCCTTCATGGCGTTCATTGCCGCCCGCAGATCGGATAAAGTTAATGTTTCTTCGATACTTAGACCGTCCCGCCCTTTGCGAATGGTCGCCTGGGTCACCGCCAGAATGAACACCAGAACGCCGGGCAAAAGATCAATCGCGATCGCCCCGGCCCAGGAGGGGAAAAAATTGGACGCGTATTTGATCACCGCATCGGCACGCGAAATCGCGGTATAGATTGTGTCCTTGGGAGGTGCCAAAGCCAGCACAATGTTTGACTGCGCGCTTAGGGATTGGCTGTGTTTTTGAAACTCCCCCAATGCAGCCCCGATGGCCATTTCCTGTTTTGAACGCATCTCTTCCGTGCGCCCGTCATACCCGGCCAAGAAGACCGAGGCGGACAGGTTTTGAGCCGCGCGCCGCACCAGTGAAGCCACGGAAAGCTGGCCAAGTTCGGTGATCACACCGGTCAAGCGCACGGACTCTTCGGCAAACAAAACCGATCGTTGGTCGACTGAGCCGCTGTCGACCGTCAGCGCCCGCATCCTTGACAGAATTTCGCTGCCACGCTCAAAAGCCGGTGCGATTTCCTGGTTTTTAAGCCCGATCTGTTCTTCAAGCGCCGCTAGTTCCTCCGCTTTTTGTTTCAGCGCGAAATAGACGGTGCCTTTCCCGGGCGCGCCGGACAAGGAGCCGACGGTTTCACTGTCTCTGAGGATTTCAATGCTTTCGCGCGCGGATGAGACCTGGGTCTGTAAATCAAGGTTCCTGTTGGCAATTTCAAAGGCACGACCCAGGGCTTTTTGGTATTCCTGAACCGTCTTGGAAAGATGCTGCTCAACCGCCGCCGAACCGGCCAGCGCCGCCGCATTCAGCCAACTGGACATCGCAACAATCGCCGCCGCCCCAATTATAGTGGCCAGCGACAAGCCGAGATATCCGGCTGCATTTCGCATGGCCGGCAGCAGCCGCAGAAGATAGCTCCAAAAAACGAAAATCCCGACGGAAACCGCCCCGGAATAGGCAACAGCGGCAAAAACCGTGATTGCACCTTCATCATCCAGCAATGACGAAACACCAAGATAGGTGTAAATTCCCGATGCGACCGCCAGAACCCCAAGGGCTGCGGGGGTAAACGCCTCCAGGGCCTTTAGATGGGTTTCCAGCTCCCGGGCGGTTCGCAACCCCTTCGCTTCGGCCAGGGTAAGGGGGGCGCCATCGGTCATTTTTCAGTCCAGTCGATTGAGGAGTGTCAATGCATCATTATTCATTTCTGGCAGGCGCAGAAGCAAGCTGAATTGCGCGACGTACTTTTCAGAGCGGCGTCTTGACCCACTTTCCCGCAGCCAAAGTTTGAAAACTTGACGACGCCGGAAAGTTTCAGCGCTATATTCTGAGGTGCAGAAAACGGGCGCACGCGATAGGGGAAACCAAATGACGTCAACTCCTGATGAGCAGTCACCACTGTTAACCCATTGCCCCGAAACCCTGCCTGCCAAGGCCTATTTCGACCAAACCTGGTATGAACAGGAGCGGGCTGCGATCTGGGCCAAAAACTGGATCTATGTCGCGCGCCGCGACAGCTTTACCGCCAGGACGATCCGCAAGGTCGATATCGCCGATGACAGCATCCTCATCGCTTGTGACGAGGCGGGCCGGTTGTCGGCGTTCCACAACACCTGCCGCCATCGTGGTGCTGCGCTTTGTTCCAGCGATCAGCAGGACTATAGCGGCCGCTTGATCCGCTGCCCCAATCATGCCTGGGCTTACGACAATGACGGGGCGCTGGTGTCCACAGGATTTGCCACCCCGACGGGCGATTTTGACAAGCGCCAGCACAGCCTGTTTGCGGTTGCGATGCGTGATTGGAACGGCTGTATTTTTGTCTGTCTGGCTGAAGCCCCCCCGGCCTTCAAACCCGATCTGGGGCAGGACGCGCTTGACAACTGGCCGATGGCACAACTGGTAACGGGGCATGTGCTGGAAAAACATCTGGCCTGTAACTGGAAGGTTTTTTGGGAAAACTACAACGAATGCCTGCATTGCCCTGGCATCCATCCCAGCCTTAGCGACATGGTGCCGATCTATCGCAAAGGCCTGATGTCTGAACCTGAAGACCCGTCCTATGTGCCCGGCCGGCCGCAGGGATCAGCCCTGAAGCAGGGCGCGTGCAGTTGGACGGTCAATGGCAAAGCCTGCGGCCTGGAATTCCCCGATCTGACCAGAGCGCAGCGCGCAACCGCGCATAATTTCGTCACCCTCTATCCGACCGCCTATCTGGTGGCGCATGTCGACTATGTGCGCATCGTGTCGCTGTTGCCGCTGGGTCCGGAGCAGACTCAGCTGCGCGCAGAATGGCTGTTTTCGCCACAAACGCTGGCACATCCTGATTTTGATCTGGCTAGTGTCACTGATTTTGCCACCACGGTGCTGCTGGAAGACGGGGACGCCTGTGAGATGAACCAGCGCGGCTTGCGATCCTCGCGCTACAAGGCCGGTCGCCTGATGCCGCAGGAGTTTGACATCTTCGCGTTTCACCAATGGGTGCGGGCGCAGCTTGATCCGAAGGCGGCGAAATGAAAGTGCATATTGCGTTTGTGTAGGCCTCCTCAAAGATACCAGCAGTACTCGCGGGCTGATATTTCTTCCATGAAATCTATTAGTTCCGCTGATTTTACCTCGGCATAGATCTGCATATAGTCAGCGCCGAGGTATCCCGGCAGGATCTCGGCGTGCCTGAACGCGGCCAGCGCATCCCACAGGGTCAGGGGCAGGGTTCCATCCACCTCGGCCCCGGCATTGCCGGTCTTTTTGGCCAGCGGCTGAAGGGCCCCGGAAAGCCCATGATGCACCCCGGCAAGTACCGCCGCCGTCACCAGATAGGGGTTGGCTTCAGCCCCCGCTACACGGTGTTCCAGCCGCCGCGCGGCCCCGTCGCTGACCGGTGGCAAACGAAACGCAACCGAGCGGTTGTTTTCCCCCCAATCCCGCGTCACGGGCGTAAACTCATCAGGCTTGAAGCGGCGGTAAACGTTCAGGTTGGGGGCAAAAATCGCCATCGCTTCATGCAGGGTCGCCTGCAATCCGGCGACGGCCTGACCGAGTTTTACCTCTCCATCAGCGCGCGCGGGATCAAAGATATTGTCCCCCTTGTCGTCAAGCATGCTTAAATGCAGATGCAACCCGCTGCCTGACAGATCGATAAAGGGTTTGGACATAAATGTTGCGTCATAGCCCAGTTGCCGCGCCGTGGCGACAACCGCCCGGCGCATCAGCGCGGCGTGATCGGCGGCCTGCAACACATCGGTCTGATGTTCCAGATTGATCTCAAACTGGCCGGGGCCATATTCGCTGATCACCGTGCTGACGGGCAGGCCCTGGGCCTTGCAGGCCGCCAGCATAGCGTCGATCACCGGTTGATATTCTTCAAGCTTGGCCAGCGACAAAACCTGCCCCTGCCGTTCGCGCCGCCCGTTCAAGGGCGAGGCACAAGGGATCGGTGCGCCATCGTCGCTGCGCGCAAGATCAATCAGATAAAACTCAAGCTCCAGCGCCAGAACCGGCGTCAGACCGAGGGCGGCAAACCGGTCCAGGGTTTTTGCCAGAACCAGGCGCGGGGCATACCAGAACGGCGCGCCATCCTGTGCGTCCGTCAGTTCACACAGCACCTGCGCATGCCGCCCGCCTGACCAGGGCACCGTCGCCAGCGTGCCCACCAAAGGCCGCGCCATCGCGTCCGGGTCGCCGTCAGAAAAGCCGTGGCCCATCGGGTCGGCGGTGTTGCCCATGACGTCAACCAGTTGCATCGCGCCGCAGATCGGCGTGCCTCCGGCAACCATTTTTGCCGCATGCGCTACCGGCAGGCGCTTGCCGATGGCGTTGCCGCAGAGGTCAATCACAATCGCGTCGATATATTCAACCCCCGGATTAGCCGCAAGGAAGCTGGCGAGGTCTTGGTCGGTCAGATACATGCAAATATCTCCTGTCTGTCACGCGGGCCGGGGGAACGGGTTTAACCAGGCTCAGCCGCGGCTTTCAGCACGGCGGCATGGTCCGGCAATTGCGCACATAAAAATCGCACCGTGCCTGCCAGCGCGCCCGCATTGTCGATCTGGTTGGTGAACAGATGCAAATGTTGCCAGTAACCATCGGTTAGCGTGTCGACCCATTCGGCCAGATTATAGGCGGCCTTTGTGTTGTCCGGCAGCAGCCGAGCGCAAATATCCCGGATCGCCTGGGTGCGGCGTTGATCATAAACCTGAGTGATATCAGCATATTGCGGCGTGAACTTCTGTTCGCCCCAGAACGCGAACCAGACCGACAGGATTTGTGCGTTGCAAATGTCAGGGTCAAAATCGGCCCGGACGATGGCCATCAACTGCCGTGCGGGATCATCGCCGGCAGCGGCAAAGGCGGCGCGCCAGTGGACCTCATATGTTTCGTAAAGATCGCGCAGGGCTTCGGTCAGCAAGCCGTTCTTGGACTTGAAATAAAACACCGCCACGCCCTGCGATAACCCGGCCTCTTTGGCAACAGTGGCCAGGGTGGTCCGCGCCAGCCCGTTGGTCACGATGGACCGGTAGGTGGCGTTCAGGATCTGCCGACGGCGCTTGTCGGCGTTTTCCTTACGCTCTTTTCTGGGGCGGGGGCTGTCTGTCATGCGCGTTCCAGTGGCGGGTTGGTGTGGTGTGTTTGCGGCCTTTGCTCGTGTGTTTCACAAAACTTCCGGCAAGTCAGCATTTATATTTTGTTTGAGCGCTTAATAAAACTTTACTGTCGGGCGACACTTACCTAGCATCAGCGCGAATCCGGAGAATACGATGCCAAAGCACGACAGCTATGATGCGATAATTGCCGGGGCCGGGCATAACGGCCTGACAACCGCCTGCTATCTGGCCAAGGCCGGGCTGCGGGTTCTGGTGGTGGAAAAGAACGACTGGATCGGCGGTGCCGCCGTCAGCCGGTCGCTGCATGATGGCTGGACCTATTCAAACTGCTCTTACGTCTGTTCGCTGCTGCGGCGTGAAATCGTGCGCGATCTGGAACTGCCACGCTTTGGCTTGCAGGTCATCCCCTATGAAGGCGGCGCCAGTTTTACCCCGGACGGCGATTACTTCGCCTATATGTCGGACCATGACGCCCTGCGCCGGGAGATCGCGCGCCATAATCCGCGCGATGTCGACGCCTATGACCGGTTCAGCCAGACGGTGATCCGCCAGTGCCGGTTTATCCGGCCGTTCCTGCTGCGCAACGCACCTGACCCGACCTCGCTGAAGCCTCGGGATTTGCAGGAGTTGTTGTTTCTGGTGAAGCAGGCACATGGCCTTGGCGCACGCGAACTGGGCGAGACGTTGCGGTTCTGGACCATGTCGATCGGCGATTTCCTGGACGAACATTTTGACAATGACCTGATCAAGGCGCATTTGGCGGGCTCTGGCATTATCGGCACAGGGCTTGGGGTTTATTCACCCGGCACCGCTTATGTGCTCCTGCATCACTATATGGGTGACGTGGATGGTGCGATCGGGGCCTGGGGGTTTGCCCGCGGTGGCATGGGCGCGATAACCCAGGCCCTTGGCGCGTGTTTGCAAGAAGCGGGCGGCAGCATCGTCACAGGTTCGGGCGTAGATCGGTTTCTGACCGAAAACGGCAGGATCACTGGTGTCGCCCTTGATAACGGCGACCGGTATCATGCGCCGATTGTGGCGTCGAACATGGATGTGAAGCGCACATTCCTGAAGCACACAGACCGCGCCGAACTGCCGGGCGATTTTGTCAAAGCGGTGGAGCGGTTTAAGATCCGCGGCTCCAGCGGCAAGCTGAATATCGCGCTGGATGCGATGCCGGATTTCCCGGCCGCACCCAAAGATGCCAGTTTCCTGCGTGGTGATTTGCACTGCTCAACCTCCCTGAACGAGCTTGAGCGCGCCTATGACGACTGGAAAATCGGTCGCTGGTCGCAGGACCCCTATTTTGACATGCTGATCCCCTCGCAGATCGACCCGACAATGGCCCCGCCGGGCAAGCATATGATGACCGTGTTCGTGCAATATGCGCCCTATGATCTGGCAGTCGATGGTGTGCGCAGCGGCGAAAACTGGGACGACACTCAGCGTCAGGCCTTTGCCGACTGCGTGTTTGACAAGATCGAGCAATGCTGCCCGGACATCCGCCAGAAAGTGCTGCATGCCGAGGTTCGCACCCCCTGGGATATCGAGAACGAAGTCGGCCTGACCGAAGGCAATATCTTCCAGGGCGAACTGACTTTTGATCAGTTGTTGTTCAACCGCCCGGTGCCGGGCTACGCGCAATATGACACGCCGATCCGGGGGATGTATCTGGTCGGCTCGTCCTCCCATCCCGGTGGCGGGGTGATGGGCGCGCCGGGGGCCAATGCGGCGCGCGAAATTTTGCGCGCAGCGGGCAAGGGCCGGGCGATGCCCGTCCATTCGGGCTGAGGAGGGGCAGGATGACAGACCAGCAAAATTTCGATGC
>CAYXXQ010000075.1:0-11677 GCA_964469075.1 uncultured Rhodobacter sp. | reverse complement strand
ATGATCTTGGGCAGGTTTTCCCGATCCGTCACAATCGCTCGCGCACCGCTGTCTTGCAGACGGTATTCCAGTCCATCCGGGCCAAACAGCGTGAACAGCGGCAGCGAAATCGCACCCAGCTTGTGACAAGCGAAATGGCTGATCATCACCTCTGGCGATTGCGCCAGCAGCACGGCACAGCGATCGCCCTGCTGCAAACCGCGCGCCCGCAGCGCATTGGCCAGGCCGTTGGAAGCGGCGCGCAAATCCCCGTACGCATAGCGCGTTTCCCCACCCTGCCCGTCGACATGGATCAGGGCCAGGCGCTTTGGGTCATATGCGGCCCAGCTGTCGCAGCAGGCCTCAGCGATGTTGAAAAACTCGGGCACAATCCAGCGAAACCCGGCGCGCAGGCTGTCCCAATCGGATTTGGCCAAGAAAACCCTGCGATCCATCCGGTGCCGCCCTATTTTGCGAAAACGATCAGTTCCGGCAATGCCGTTAGCGGAATGCCCAAAGCGCGCATCGCCGCCAATGAGATCTGGCTACCCGAGGTCGCTTCACCCTGTTTGGGGATCAGCGTGACTTTGACGCTGTTGCCGTTGTCAGCCCAGACGACGCGGCCCTCACGCGTGGCAACGACCAGCGGGGTTTTCAGCCAGAACCCTTGTTCGGCCACCGCCCCGAGGGAGGCGATGGTCTTGCCCAAATCCTTTTCATCAGTTGCAGCCGCAGCCGAAGTTGCCGCCTTCTTATCCGCTTCCGAGGTCTTGTCGATGGCCGCCGCATCGACCCCTTCAACAAAGCCTTCGCCCGTGCCCGTTGGCCTATCAACCGCGCCCTTGCGATGTTTGGGGCGCACGGTGTCTTCGTCTGGCGTCTGGATTTCAAGGCAAGTCTCCACCTCAGGATCGCAGATCGGGATCGGGGTGACAGGTGGCGGCGTGCTGCGACGTTGAAACAGCGTTATCTGGCAACCGGTCAACGCAATCAGCAAGACCAGAGCGGGCAGTGTCCGAAAGGCAGAGACTCGGTTCATCATGAGATCAGCATAGGCGTGATCAAGCTTTCGTTCAACGTCTTGCGCAGCGCTTGCAGCGCCATTACAAAGTCAGGATGTCACGGCAACCGCAACTCATTGATCCATTTCAACGCGCCATCACCTATCTTCGGGTGTCGGTGACGGATCGGTGCGATTTCCGCTGCGTTTACTGCATGTCCGAAAACATGACGTTTCTACCGAAGAAAGAGCTTTTGACCCTCGAAGAACTGGACCGCCTGTGTTCGGCTTTCATCTCGCAAGGTGTGCAAAAAATCCGCATCACGGGGGGTGAGCCACTGGTCCGGCGCGGCATCATGGGGTTTTTTCGGGCAATGTCACGGCACCTTGCCAGCGGCGATCTGGCCGAACTGACGCTGACGACCAATGGTTCGCAATTGCGAAAATACGCGACCGAACTGGCGGATGCCGGGGTCAAGCGCGTCAATATTTCGCTTGATACGCTGGATGCCAGCAAGTTTGCCGCGATCACCCGCTGGGGTCGGTTGCATCAGGTTCTGGACGGGATTGACGCCGCCCAGGAAGCGGGCCTTCGGGTCAAGATCAACATGGTGGCCCTGAAGGGCACCAATGATGACGAGCTGTTTGACATCGTCGCCTGGTGCGCTGCGCGCGGCATGGATCTGACGATGATCGAAGTGATGCCGATGGGCGATATCGGCAACGAGGATCGGCTGGATCAATACTGGTCCCTCAAAGATGTCGAGGCGCAGCTTGCCAGCCGCTATCACCTGACCGATCTGGACGAAACCACCGGCGGCCCGGCGCGTTATAAACGGATCGGTGAAACCGGGCAGAAGATCGGTTTCATCACCCCGCTTAGCCATAATTTCTGCGAATCCTGCAACCGCGTGCGCCTGACCTGCACCGGCCAGTTGTTCCAGTGCCTTGGCCAGGAGGGTGAGTATGACCTGCGCCGCATCCTGCGCGATCACCCCGAAGATGACACGCCTGTGATCACAGCCATCCATGATGCGATCACATTAAAACCCAAGGGCCATGATTTCGATTATTCCCGCCAGGCAGTTTCAGGCCAGATGCGCCGGCATATGAGCCATACTGGCGGATAATCCCCCGGATTTCCGTGTGATTTATCGGGGCCAGATTTGGGCATCGTTCGTGCCTCAACCCCTAGATTTTGCGTTTATTGACTGGGCAGTCAATATAAATTGGGTGCATTTCTAATTCTTGTAGAACATCAACAACTGCCCACAACCCGCTGATAACTCAGGAAGACCCGACCCGCAGCAAGCGTGCACGGGTTGGTGGGATTGCCTTGATCTCAAGCCCGGTGAAGACATGCAGGGTGTTGAGTACAGGGTCTACCACCGCATGGTCCGACACCCAGCCACCCATCACCAGATAGGTGCGCAGCAGGGGCGGCATGCCTTGCATCGCCCGCCGCAAATCCGGTTTGCGCAGCTTCAACTGCCGGCCAAATCGGAACACTTTCGGCGCTTTAACCTTGGGCAGCCAGCGCTTCGGGGCCAGGTGGTTTTCGCGCAACAGGGCAAACGCGTCCCTGTATCTGTCGGCCTCGACCCCTTTAAAAGACGAACAGCCAAACAGCATTTCCACGCCATTGGCATCGACATACTCCGCCATCGCACCCCAGGCGGCCCGCAGAATATCCGGGTCGCGGTAGCCAGGCGCGATACAAAACCGCCCCATTTCAACCATCGGCGCGGCATAGCTGCGCAGGCTCGAAAGCTCGTAATACTGGGCCGAGTATGTCTTTTCGATCTCACCCCCGTCGTTCAGATGCATCAGACGAAAGCAGCAGACGATTTCACCGGTGCGACTGTCTTCCACCAGGACATGTTCGCAAACCGGATCAAACCGATCCTGATCAAGACCCAGGGCCGCGTCACCGCCAAAGCAGCGGAACCGCAGGCTTTGGGCCGCATGGATATCGGCAGCACCTGCGGCAAAGCGGGCTTGATATCTGGCCTTGCGCAATGTGATCATTTCTCGAACCTGTTTGACGGGCGGAACATAGCATGACTTTAACACCGCCCCGACCTTGCCTATTTAACCATGAAGCACAGGGATGAGACAATCCTGTGACAAAAATCAATAAGGGGAAGAATATGGCCGATAAGACCACCAAAACCGACGACGAATGGAAAGCCCAGCTTTCCGATCTGGCCTACCGCGTCACCCGCAAAGGCGCCACGGAACGCGCGTTCAGCCATGACAATTTCCCCAAGGCCGATGGGGTCTTTGCCTGCGTCTGCTGCGGTACCAACCTGTTTGACGCCGCCAGCAAGTTTGAAAGCGGCACCGGCTGGCCCAGTTTCTTTCAGCCCCTTTCGGCCGAAAATGTCGGTGAGAAATCCGATAACAGCTGGTTCATGCGCCGCACCGAAGTCCATTGCGCCAAGTGCCAGGCGCATCTGGGGCATGTCTTTCCGGATGGTCCCAAACCAACCGGCCAGCGCTACTGCCTGAACGGAGTGGCGTTGGAGTTCAAACCGAAATCAGATGGTTAGGTCGGCGCGACCTTCCGCGCCTATAAATCATCACCCAGATTGATCCGGCCCATGTTGCTAAGCAACTGGCCGATGAACGACACTTTGCGGATGCCACTGTCGGTGACGCGGCGGGTCAGGGCCACGACTTTACCATCCTGCAAGGTAAAGCGCTCAATATTGGTGACGGTGCCACGGGTGTTGAAGGTGATCGCCACCAACTGGCGATCAATCACCTCAGGATCGCGATAGGCGAAATACTTGACCTTGCTGGAAACATAGTACCAGCCGCCGTCGTTCAGCACCCCTGTGCTGGTAGGACGACCAATCGTGGTCTCAACCGAATTGCGGGTGTCGATACCTACGGTGATCTCCTCGAGCTCAACATCTGTTGGGGAATAACCGTGATTGGTGAATGTCGCGGCACAGCCGATTAGGCCGACCATTGCCAGCACTATCAAAGCGTAACGGCCCCAAAGCCTTTGATCCGCCATTTCAACCTCGCGCCCGATTGTCATTTGCCTTTCCACGGCTTACCTAACCCGCGTAAAACAAGCAAGAAAGTTGAGGCTTTTTGCTAACATTTGTGGCAATGGTTGCAGGAAAATGGCGAAAACAGTGCGGACACCCGGTTTAATGACGGTGAATTTTTCTTACAAACAGGTCGTGCGTGATCTGTCTGATACAGGCGACAACGCTTTTGACATCCGCCCGGACGCAGGCGCTTTGGCAAATATAGCCGACCAATTGGGTTTGCAGGGCCTACGCAAACTGCGCTTTGCCGGCACGCTGAAACCGCTTGGCCGCAACGATTGGCAGTTAAAGGCTACGTTGGGCGCAACCGCGATCCAGACCTGCGTGATCACCGCTGAACCCGTGACAACCCGCGTCGACACGGACGTGACACGGCAGTATTTGCGCGCCCTAAGGCAGACACCTGGTGACGCCGAACACCCCGGCGAAACCGAATTTGACGGCGCTGACGAAGACGAACCCCTCGAATCAGAGATCGACCTCGCCGCCGTCTCAATCGAAACTCTGACGCTTGCCCTGCCCGATTATCCCCGTGCCGAAGGGGCCGAACTGGGCGAAGCCGTGTTTACAGCCCCCGGAACCGCCCCAATGGCCGATCAGGAGACGAAACCATTTGCATCACTGGCCGCGTTGAAGGACAAATTGCAAGATTAACGGATGCTCCCGGATTTAGGGCTTGCGAAACTTGGCTATCTGAGTATTTTCGCGGCTTCCTTTCCAACCTGCGTTGGCGGGCGTCGGCACCGTGCCGAACACCTTCTGAATTCAGGACCCGAAACTGGGCATCTGCCCTGCCAAGTACCAAAGGTGTGTCATGGCTGTTCAAAAAAACAAAGTCACCCGGTCCCGCCGGAACAATCGCCGGTCGCATGATGCACTGGTTGCCGACAATCCCAACGAATGCGCGAACTGCGGCGAGCTTAAGCGTCCGCATCATGTCTGTGCATCTTGCGGCCATTACGGTGACCGTGAAGTGGTTGCGATGGCGGACGAAATTGATCTGGACGAAGACGC
The DNA here is from genome assembly GCA_964469075.1 of uncultured Rhodobacter sp. Lineage (GTDB taxonomy): Bacteria > Pseudomonadota > Alphaproteobacteria > Rhodobacterales > Rhodobacteraceae > UBA5972. Next base: position 6,619 of record CAYXXQ010000075.1, on the reverse strand, counting down.
GGCATAATTTCCCCGCCGCCGGAGGCATGGGTACATGACGGCCGGTTCCCCTGATAACCAGCCCTCACAGGCCGGTGTCGTTATATCTATCGACGCAATGGGCGGCGATCGTGGCCCGGCTGCGGTCATCGCTGGCATGGCCCTCTCGGCTGACAAAAATCCTGAGATCCGCTATATCGTCTATGGCGATAAGGAAAAGCTGACCGCGCTGGTTGCCAAGCGCCGGCGGCTTGCGGGTATCTGTGACATTCGCCATGCCGACCGCGCTGTCAGCATGGAAGAAAAACCCAGCCACGTGATGCGCAATGGCAAGGATACCAGCATGTGGGGCGCGATTGACGCCGTGCGCGATGGTGAGGCGACGGTCGCCGTCTCCTGCGGCAATACCGGCGCGTTGATGGCCGTGTCGATGCTGCGCCTGCGCAAGGCCCCAGGCATTTCCCGCCCGGCGATTGCGATTCTCTGGCCATCGTTGAACCCGCAGGGCTTTAACGTCATGCTTGATGTTGGCGCCGATGTGCGTGCTGATCCCAGTGACTTGCTGCAATACGCGCTGATGGGTGCGTCTTATGCCCGCAACGGGCTGAAATTGGCGCGCCCGCGTATCGGGCTTTTGAATGTCGGCACCGAAGAGCATAAAGGCCGGACCGAATTGAAAGAGGCCAACGATCTGGTGCAGCAAGCGGCGGATCAGAACGGTTTTGACTATGTTGGCTTTGTTGAGGGCAGCGATATCCCCTCAAGCCGGGTCGATGTGATCGTGACCGATGGGTTCACCGGCAATGTCGCGCTGAAAACGGCTGAGGGCACCGCCTCGTTTGTGCGCGAGCTGCTGCGTGAGGCGTTCAACTATTCGCCGCTGTCGCGAATCGGCGCTTTGTTCGCGCTGACCTCGCTGAAACGACTGACCAAGCGCATTGATCCCCGTCGGGTCAATGGCGGTGTTTTTCTGGGGCTGAACGGCACGGTCATCAAATCCCATGGAGATGCCGATGCCACGGGCGTTTCCGCCGCGATCAAGCTGGCGTTTCAACTGGCCAAAAGCGGGTTTTCAGAAAAGCTGGCAGCACGGGTTGCATCCGGCTTGCAAGGGCGCGAAGATACGCCTCCCGCCAATTCGCAAGAGTGATCTATCGCCATGACAACATTCCGCGCAGTCGTCAAAGGCGTAGGCCATTATCTGCCGGAACGCGTTGTTCCCAATAGCGAATTTGAAGACAGCTTGGAAACCACAGATGAGTGGATCCGCTCCCGCTCGGGGATTGAACGGCGGCATTTTGCGGCCCCCGGCCAACTGACATCCGATCTGGCGATCCGCGCAGCTTTCGCCGCGCTTGAAAACGCCGACCTCAAATCCAGCGAGATCGACGCCGTGATCGTCGCGACTGCCACCCCAGACCAGACTTTTCCGTCAACCGCCACCAAAGTGCAGGCGGCCCTTGGCATGACATCGGGATTTGCCTTTGACGTGCAGGCGGTATGTGCGGGGTTTGTCTATGCGTTGGCCAATGCCAATGCGCTGATCCTGTCGGGTCAGGCCAAGCGGGTGATGGTGATCGGGGCTGAAACATTCTCGCGCATATTGGACTGGACCGACCGGTCGACTTGCGTGCTGTTTGGTGACGGGGCTGGGGCCTTGATTTTGGAAAGCCAAGAGCAGGCTGGCGGGCCGCAGGACCGGGGTATACTCGCCACCGATCTGCATTCCGACGGGCGGTTCAACAACCTGCTTTATGTCGATGGTGGTGTGTCGTCGACCCAAACCACCGGCATCTTGAAGATGGAAGGCCGCGAGATTTTCAAACATGCGGTGCAAAAACTTGCCGAAACCGCCGAGGCGGCACTGACCAAAGCCGGGCTGACCGATCAGGATGTCGACTGGATCGTGCCGCATCAGGCCAATCTGCGGATCATCAAATCCACAGCCCAGAAAATGGGTGTGCCGATGGACCGGGTCGTGGTCACGGTTCAGGATCACGGCAACACCTCGGCAGCATCGATTCCTTTGGCCATGTCAGTCGGGGTGGCACGGGGTCAGATCAAACCCGGCAACCTGCTGGTGGCCGAAGCAATTGGCGGCGGCTTGGCCTGGGGGGCCGTGGTTCTGCGCTGGTGATAGTGTTGTGGCAATTTATCGCTTGTTTCCAAGCCGTTGATATTGACTCTTAATTCGCAAACTCTCTATTCTCTGCTGATTGAATTGGGGGGAATGAAAAATGAGTGAAACCACTCTGACACGGATGGATCTTAGTGAAGCCGTGTTCAACGAGGTCGGCCTGTCGCGAAATGAATCCGCTGACTTGGTCGAAGCCGTTCTGAAGCATATGTCGGACGCGCTGGCCGGGGGCGACAATGTCAAAATCTCGTCCTTTGGCACGTTCAGCGTGCGTGACAAGAACGCCCGGATCGGGCGCAATCCCAAAACCGGTGAAGAGGTGCCAATTCACCCGCGCCGGGTGCTGACCTTTCGCCCCTCGCATCTTATGAAAGAGCGTGTTGCCGCCGGGAACAAACGCTAAGCAGGACCTGGCACAATGGCGAAATCCCCTGACGCATTCAGGACCATTAGCGAAGTTTCGGAATGGCTGGATACGCCTGCGCATGTGCTGCGATTCTGGGAAAGCCGCTTTCCGCAGGTCAAACCGATCAAGCGCGCCGGAGGGCGGCGCTACTACCGTCCCAACGACATGCAACTGCTGGGCGGCATCAAGCGATTGCTGCATGATGACGGGCTGACGATCAAAGGTGTTCAGAAGATTTTGCGCGAAAAAGGCGTGACTTATGTCGGCACATTGTGCCTTGAATCCCTTGAAACTGCCGGGAAATCCAAGCCAGACACCCCTGCGCGCCCGAAATCCGAAGAAACCCCGATTGAAGCCCTGTTGACCGAAGATGCGTCCCTTGGTGCAGAGGATGGCATTGCCGCCAACGCGCCTTCGCTGGTGAACGATGGGGCGGATAAGCGCAGTTTGACGGGCGCTGACACCCCAGTTGCCGCCGCAGATGGCGATTTTGATGGTGCCACAGAACCACATGACTCCGATGCCGCGGCGCAAGCTGCACACAGCAGCAGCACCCCTGATCCAGAGCCTGAGGCACCGCGATACTTTTCCGCCCACAGTGCTGCGCAGGAAAGGGCGAACGAAGGCCGCGAATCTGATCAGGACGACACCCAAAAACTGGATGCTGCGGCTGAAAAACCCAAGCAAGATGCCGATGCCCTTCGCACCAGGCAGCCCAACCCGGACGCGTATCTTAGCCCGATCAGCAATGGTCGCGATCACAGCCGTGACCAAGCGCAGGAGAGTGGCGAAACCAGGCAGAAACCAACCATTACACGGCCGATAATCCGCCGGACCGAAGATGCTTTTGCCAAATTACCCCCCCTGGATGAGGACGCGCAGGACGCGCGAATCATTGCCCTTTACCATCGGTTGAAACTGTTAAGGGATCGTTTGCAGGGTGAAATCCGGCTGGACCACCGTTGATTTCTTTCCTGCTTGCCCCCGCTTTCAAAACCCGTATAACACCCAGACGTCGGGCTATAGCGCAGTCTGGTAGCGCGTTCGTCTGGGGGACGAGAGGCCGCAGGTTCGAATCCTGCTAGCCCGACCAAAAAGCCTTGTGACTGCCGCCCCCAAATGCGGCCAGGCCGTGCCCGAGGGGACGTTCAGATGACCTCCAGAAAAACCGGTGTCCTTGCGTCGCAAGCCATTCAAAACATGATCACGCGTGCGGAGGTTTGCGCCGATCTGGCTGTTCCGCCGGGCCAAATTCAACCCGCCTCGCTTGATCTCAGGTTGGGCACCGTCGCGTATCGTGTGCGCGCAAGTTTTCTGTCGGGCAAGACCCGTCGGGTGGCCGAACGGTTGCAGGAATTTGAAATGCACCGGATTGATCTAAGCCAGGGTGCGGTGCTTGAAAAAGGATGTGTATACGTCGTGCCGCTGATCGAAAGCCTCGATTTGCGATTGGATGTTTCCGCCGTTGCCAATGCCAAAAGTTCTACCGGGCGGCTTGATCTTTTGACCCGGCTGATCACAGATTACGGGGTCGAGTTTGACCGGATTGAACCCGGCTATACCGGCCCGCTTTACGCCGAGATTTGCCCGCGCTCGTTTTCGGTTTTGGTGCGCCCCGGCATGCGACTGAACCAGATCCGCTTTCGCAGCGGTCAGGCGGTGCTGACTGACGACGAATTGCGCGCGTTACATACCAGTCAGACGCTCGTTTCCGGAAAGGCGCATATTGACAACGGCCTTGGCTTTTCGGTCGACCTGCAATCCGCGTCGGGCAGTTTGGTCGGCTATCGCGCCAAACCGCATACCGGCGTGATAGATCTGGACCGGATTGGCCACTACCTGGCGCGTGATTACTGGGAAGAAGTGCATACCGAAAACGCCCAAATCATCCTTGATCCGGATGCGTTTTACATTCTGGTCAGCCGCGAAGCCGTTCACATTCCACCGGACTACGCCGCCGAAATGGCGCCCTATTTGGCGATGGTTGGGGAGTTTAGGGTGCATTACGCTGGATTTTTTGACCCGGGGTTTGGTCATGCGGCCGCTGGTGGCCACGGCTCCCGCGGGGTGCTGGAAGTGCGCTGCCATGAGGCGCCATTTGCACTGGAACACGGGCAAATCGTCGGGCGGTTAGTCTATGAAAAGATGGCAGAAATTCCAGATCAGCTGTATGGCGCTGATCTTGGGTCAAACTATCAGGGCCAGGGTTTGAAACTGTCCAAACATTTCAAAGCTGAATAGCTGGGATCGGGGGTTTGCGCCGCAGTTGAATCGTGTCATTTCGGTTCGACTAGTAGAGCAGTCGATTAGATGTCTAGTCCGGCCTTATGTATCAAACGCACCAACAAAAGTGAATCCCTGACGCGCTGAACCCGCTAACCTGCCAGCATGCAGGACAACACCATAAACCGCGCATTGTTGGTGCTCAGGCGGCAGACCATTGCCGAAGGGCTGGACTACGTTGAGGCTTTACTGGCGCTGCGTGGCGGTGCAATGCCACCGATCCGCACCATGCCACCTGACAGGGCAAAGCGGATGCAAATGACGCGGTTGATATTGGATGCCCTACAGAACGGGCCACAGCTTATAGGCGGGATAGCGGCGCATGTAGCTAGAAACAGGCCAGAGTTAAGCCATAAGGCGGCTTACAGGCGTACCTGCTGCGTGGTGTATCGGATGAAGCGCAAGGGGCTGGTGGGTAGGGATGGCAGGGTTTGGTGGCTGGTCGAATCGGGTCTGTGACGCATAGTCTTCCAGTAGGAGGAAATTGCATCATGACGCCACAAGAGAAGATGCGGCTTGAAGCGCGCTTAACCGTTCTGGAACATCTAGTTACAATGCAATTTGCCAGCACGTTCGCGTCTAACGGGGGTGACCCGGTTAAGATGGCGAAGATTTTTGCCGAGAATCTAATGCGAGCTTTAGAAATTCCGGGAGACTCAAGCCGTCCTCCAGAGCTATCTGCTCTAGCCTCTGGAGAAATCGGCGACCAAGCTGATCGTCTTGGGAAAGCGATAGTAGCAATGACCCAGCGTCTCGGTTGATTGTCTTGCATGGCTTCGTTTGAGGCATCATAGAAACACTATATCAGAGGTATTATGATACCTCAAGCCGCCCGTTGCCAATAACCTTTCCAATCCCGGCTAACAGGCGCATCCATCGCGTTCCGCACCAGCCCATGCGCCAGACATTTGTTGTCAAACCGGCGGTTATCTTCCAGCCATGCAGCGTGGTTCGCGTACTGATGCAGGTACTGCGGCGAAACGTGGTGGTGCTGGCCCGACACCATGTTCCGCAGGCGCGAGAAATAGCTTTCAACCATGTTGGTGTGCTTGCCCTTGTCGCTGTAGATTTCCGAGTGGTTCACCCGGTCAACGCCCCAGCCCAGGTACAATTCATCCCACGGCGAGGCTTCGTCGGCTGACATGGTAGCCAAGCGGTCTACGTTCTCATTTGCAAGCGCAACGCCTTCGCCTTCGGACAGAGTGACAAACGGCAGAGTGCGACCGTGACGCTCGCGCAGGGCCACCACAACGCGGCGAGTGCCGGTCTGGTGGCGTTTCAGGCGACGGTCAACACGCTTGGCTTTCTCATTGGCGGGGCGCACATGACCGCCAAAATATGCCCCGTCGATTTCAACGTGATCGCGCAACACTTCGCCGGTATGCACTTCCATTGCCATTGCTTCGCGCAGCTTGTGCGACAGGACAAACGCGGTCTTGTACTGGCAGTCAGGATCACGGGAAAGCTGAACCATAGAAACGTCTTTTGACGCGTTCACAAGGATGCAGATCGCGGCCAGCAGGTCTACAAAGTCCATCTTGCGGCTGGCAAAGATTGTGCCAGACGTTACACTGAATTGGTGATGGCAGGCCTTGCACTTGAACTTGCGGCGGGTGGTGATCTTGTAGGCTTCATCATGGGCGCAGCGCGGGCAAACAGCTTCGCCATTGGTTTCCGGCCAGCGCATTTCGCAGAACGTCCGGTAAGCCGCGTCTTCGCCCGCCTTGTAGATCGAACGAAGCTGAGGGTGCGGGAAGCTGGAGAGTGTCCGAACTTTTGTGTATGAGTAATTTGGTTCATGCTTCCAAACTGAA
>CAYXXQ010000074.1:0-11703 GCA_964469075.1 uncultured Rhodobacter sp. | reverse complement strand
CTCGACTTGGCACAGCACAAGATGTTTGACGGCATCAAAGCCAATTGCCCCCATGGTCACCACATTCGAAGGGCTGGGGTTGTTTGGGGCTGGCCGCCAAATCCTGCTGCCGCTTCTGCTGGCCATAACTCTAGAAATCGCTGCCCTGTTTGGACCGGCGCTTTTGTTGCGGCGGCGATGAACCACGCTCTCCACAAATCTCCACAAACAGATTTGCTAATCGGCCAGTATTCGGCTAGTATTCGGCTATATGTTTGATCCAAAATACAGCGTTCAGCCAAAGCTATTGCGCAGCATTCGCCAAATTGGCGAGGCTTTGGGCGCAATTCGCGCCAGCAATCTGTCGGATGCCCGACTGGCGCGGCTGACCCATGCGGCGCGGGCGTTGTCGGCACATGCCTCGACCAGCATTGAGGGCAATCCCCTGCCGTTGACGGATGTGAAACGCCTACTCAAATCGGCCCCGGCGCAAGCGCGCGATACCGAGCGCGAGGTGCTCAATTATAATCGCGCGTTGGAATGGGTGCAGGAGCGGGTCAAAGCCGGGCGGTTTGAGTTGACGACAGCGACGTTTGAAGCCGTCCAGGGTATGGTGGTTGAGGGGCTGATGGAGAACCCATATGACATCGGACATACCCGCCAGAAACCGGTGATCATTCGCGATCCGCGCGTGGCCGACAGCACCGTGTTCCTGCCACCGGATCACGGCGATGTGCTGGAACTGTGCGAGGTCATGTTTGACTATCTGCGCGCCAACATCGACGAGCTCGATCCGGTCCTGTCGGCTGGCCTGTTTCACAAGCAGGCGGTGATCATCCATCCGTTTATGGATGGCAATGGCCGCTCCACCCGGCTGATGACCACCGGTATTCTGGGGATGACGGGGCTGGATGTGTTCCCGATTTTTTCGTTCGAGGAATATTACAACCGCAATGTCAGCCGGTACTTTCAGATGGTGGGCGAGCGGGGAGATTATTACGACTTGAAAGGCGGAGCGGAGTTCACCCTGTGGCTGGAATACTTCGCCGAGGGTATTCTGGACGAGCTGAAACGGGTGCAGCAAAGCCTGCCGGACAAGCCGCCTCGTCTGGAGCCGTTCCATCGGTTGGTGCTGGACTATGTCGCGGAACACGGCTCAATCACCCAAAGGGAATATGGCTTGATATCCGGGCGATCTCTCGCCTCGCGCAAAACCGACTTTGCCCGCCTGCTGGAGCTTGGCCTGATCGGCCAGGTTGGCGGCGGGCGCAGTGTGCATTATGTAGCGACAGATTGACGACCCACCGCGCTTAAATGCGCGGTAGATCCATCATGTCGGCGATACAATCCAGATCGTGCCAGAAATAGTGCTCAACGTAGTTGTCGGACATTTTACTGGCCAGATGGTCAAGCTCATCCTGTGTGATCAGTCGGGTGTCAAAGCCCATCTCTGCAACATCTTCGGGCGATAGTGAGGTTATGTGAACGGGTTGAAGGCTGGTTGCGGTATTTGTCATGTCTGTTTGGGTTAAAGGGTAAGACACCGACCATGTGCTACGCCCCCCAAGGGACGCTGTCAAAACGGGCAAACGCGTAGCGGCAAACCGTTGACAGCGGTCAGGGCGTGGCAAGCTTGGTCGTTTCTTACTCCGGCCCAAACAGAGCGTGACGGGCAAACCGCTTGAAATCTGCGTTTTCAGTGTACCTGACATATGGCCTTAGAATTGCCTGACAAGAAAGGCGGCAGCTTTCGCTGTCAAGCAATACCCCCATATCATACTGGATTTTATGGTTCTACGTTTCGAGCGTTTAGCCCTGCCCTGTAAGCAACATCAAGAGCATCGGCTAACGACCAAACCGACACTTCGGGGAAATCAAGCGCATCGCTGTTTTGAGGTGTCAGTGTGGTAAGCTCTAACGTGTCTCTAGCAATTTGCTCAAGAAGGTCATTTGGAATGCGGGGTAATGTTTTGAGATTGGTCATGTGATTTGTCATGGTAAATTGATAAATTGGAAATAGAGAAAGACCGGGCTAAAGCCGGTTTCTGAACTGCGCGGTAGAAAGCCAGCCAAGCTTTGGTGCGCCAGTGTGGCCAGGTTTCCAGACGGCCCAGTAATATTGCTGGCGGGCAATGCGGGCGGTGGTTGAGGTTGGTTTGCCCATCGGCCAGCAGGTCAGATCGTCCAGAATATAGATCGCAGCGGGCGGGGTTTTGGTGAACTTGTGATGCCGGTCAGGATTGGCCAGCGAGCGAAGGTTGAGCAACATTACCACCGTGCCACCGGTTTTTGCGGTGTGGATCAAGGCTCTTCGGACAAAGGCGTCACCCAGGCCATGCGTGCCGTAAGGCGGATTGGTGATGATGTGTTTGGCCAGAGGTTAGTCCGACTTCAGGAAGTTCTGCCCACCGGTGCCAAAGCCACGATCAATCAGATCGGTGGAGGTAACATTGTAGCCAGCAGCTGTCAGCTCGCGGCTAATGGCTCCGTCGCCGCAGGCAGGTTCCCAGATATCGCCATCAAAGTTTTCAACCGAAAGCAGGGCACGGGTGGCTTCAGGCGGGGTTGGGTAGAACTCGAACGGGGCGCGTCCGGGTCGGGTTGTGCGCGTCGCGCGAGGTTTGGCAAAAGTGCCAGTTCGGGGCCGGGTTGTGAGGGTTGTCATGTCTCGTTTGGGTTAAAGGATAAGACACCGACCACGCGCCACGCCCCAAAAGGGGGCTGTCAAAACGGGCAAACGCGTAGCGGCAAACCGTTGACTGAACCCTGGGCGTGGCAGGCTTGGGCGTTTCTTACTCCGACCCAAACCGAGCGTGACCGTCAAAAACCAGCCACATGGCTTGTGCAAAGCTCGACCAGACACGACACCACGATTACGCTCTTTGTGTTCCTAACAAATCCCCATGCCGGAAACCCCCGACCAAATCGATGAAACCACAGACGATCTAGACGCCCAGACCCGGGCCATTCGTGATCTGAACGACCATCTGCGTCACAATTTCGAAGGCGGTCGCGTGGTGATGACGCAAGGGGTGCAAGCCCTGGCAGACGAGACCATTGCCCGCGTCTTCAAGACCGTCCGGGACTTTGACGATTTCAGCGAGGATAACGATCCCAATAAAACCCACGAGTTCGGCATGTTCGATCTCGACGGCCACCGGTTCATGTTCAAAGTGGATGCCTACGACCAGAACCTGGAATACGGTTCGCCCAATCCGGCTGACGCATCCGTCACCACCCGGGTTCTGACCATCCTCTTAGCCTCAGAATACTGATGTCCACCCGTGCAACGATTACGGTGGCAGACAGGCACGATAGCTTCGACATCTATCAGCATCATGATGGATATCCCGACGGCCCACACGGCCTCGTTCGTCACATCGCTATGGCAAGGCGTCTGGCTTGGGATCTGCCACGCTTTGAGGCAGCGGATTTTGCAGCGGCCATCATTGCCGCACTGAAAGATCGCGGCGGCTCAACCTATCTCACCAAAGATGCAACGGACCATGACGGCGCAGAACCTGCCGCACTCGTGCGGCGTCCGCTACTTGCACCCGATTGTGCATTACTGCCTCGTCAATCTCGGCCTCTTTGATGGTTTTGGCCAGAGTTCCGAGGGTTTGCCGGGCTTCCTGAATTGCCAGGTCAAGCTGGCGCGGGTCGTCTCCAAACTGGTTTTCCTGCTGCCATCTTTTGTAGACGGCACGCTGCGAGGCCAGGCGGCCCCTCGCACGCTTTCCGGGATTTCGCGCCAGTTCAAACCGCTCTTTGGCCACACTGGCGGCGCGAGCATGTTCTTTGATGGCCTTCTTCATTTCGGAAATCCTGCGCCGCGCCGGGCTTTCATAGCCGAGAAAGCTGATGCCCGGATTGCGCTGCATCCGTTGCAGACTGTCTTCGGCCTCGGCCCTCGCCTGCAAACGGCGGGCATGGCTGGCGCATGCGGCCTCTTCGTCACGCAAAACCTGTGCTGTGCTTTGCTCCGCACGCGCAACTTCGCATTCCAGTTTTTGCTGCATTCGCTGCAAGGTCAAAAGCCGCTTCAACCTGGTTTCCGTCGAAATATAGCGGGCAATCCCGATAGCGCCGTTCATTTCGTTCTCCTCAGTATTGAGGAAACCGATACAACAGGAGAAGACGGTAGGCCGACACGTGGTTGGCCACGGCTTGGGAATAAATTCAGGTTTGGGAAGATACTTCTACAATTACGTAGAGGATCAACGTGCCATCAATTTCGACAGATCGTAGAGCTTTGTTGCTCGTTCAGGCCTTCGAGGACGCGGGGCACGCGGTTTGGCGTGTTGTTATTGAGGGCAAACGGGTGGAAGTTTTCCTCGGGCAAAAAGACGGATCAGTGATGTCCGGCAAGAATGAGTTTGACCTTGTGGAGATGAAAAAATGAAACGGGCACTGCCTCCCTATGTATACTTGAAAAAGGGAAAGTTGTATTTTCAAAAACGAGGGTATTCGACGATACGGCTGATATCAGAATATGGGACGGCCGATTTCGATTTGGAATTGGCGCGTGCAAAAACTGGCCGTGCGGAAACGCCCATTTCAAAACGCAGTTTTCATATCCTTATCGAAAGCTACCGACGATCACTAAGGTTCAGTGGCCTTTCCCCAAGATCCAAGTCCGACTACGTCAAAATCCTAGAATTTTTCCGTGATAGGTTTGGTGATCTTGATCCTGGCAAAATGCAGCGAAAAGACATCATTCGGTTGCGTGACATTAACTCTGGAAAAGTTCGGTTTGCCAATTATTGCGTTCAAATCATTCGTATCATTATGGAACATGCGATTGATTTGGGATGGCGGCCCGACAATCCCGCCAAAGGTGTGCAACTGCTTAAAAGCCAGGCCAAACCACGCGAACCTTGGCCCGCCGAGATGATCCACGCTTTTCGCAATACAGCGAGGGACAGGGAGTTGTTATTGTTTGAGCTTTGCATTGGGACCGGACAACGGATTGGTGATGTTTTGGAAATGCAGTGGGCAGATATAGAAGATGGCGGCATTCACGTGCGCCAAAACAAAACCGGGCAAAAGCTGTGGCTCCCCTTCACACCACAATTGTCTCAGTTGATTGCGAAAACGCACAAAAGGACGCTGTATCTGCTGGCGAACTACAAAGAAACAGGCCCCTGGTCCTATAGAGGGGCGTCGCATGCGGTTCGTTTGGTTCGCAAACAGATTGGCGCACTCGATTACGATATCCATGGTTTGCGCCACACAGCGACAAGCGAATTAGCGGCACTAGGTTTATCCGACGAATTGATTATGGCCATCACGGGTCACAAATCTGCAGCCTCAGTTTCACACTACAGTGGGGCGGCCCGACAACGTGCGCGGGCGCTACAAGCCCAGAAAAAGAGAACGAGAACAGAACGCGAATGTTGAGAGATTTGTTGAGAACCCAAGTGTAAGCACCAAATCAATGCCCGATTTTTCCTCTAAGTCATTGATTTTATTTGGAGGCGAGTACCGGAATCGAACCGGTGTACACGGATTTGCAATCCGCTGCGTCACCACTCCGCCAACTCGCCGTCCTTGTGATGGTCTTGTGCGACGAGGCTGGCTATAGCAAGGGGGCGCGGGCTCTGCAAGCTTGATCTCGGGGCTTTTGGCGTGGCGGCCATGCACGGCTTTCCACGGTACACTCCCCGCCCAACTTGGCGCCACCACCCAGCCAAGAAACACCTCCTCAACACCCTAAGCCTCCGCAATTTCTACCCGACAAGCCCCACCCACCGGCGACGCGGCGTCGCAATTGCCGCGACTGGGCCGCAGCGAGTTGCCGCCAGCCGATGGATGTGGCAAGAAAGAGCGAAACAATTCACCGATTCTAGAGCAGCCATATGACAGATTACGACACCCTCCGTACCGCAATGGTCGATTGTCAGGTCCGGCCCTCGGATGTGACCAAATTCCCGATCATCAGCGCCATGCTGGCGGTTCGGCGCGAAGTTTTCGTTCCCTCTGCCAAGCGTGAGGTCGCCTATGTCGGCGATCACGTTGATCTGGGGCAGGGCCGGGTCGTGCTTGATCCGCGCATCTTCAGCAAGATGTTGGATTCGCTGAATATAACACCCGGTGAAATGGTGCTGGATATCGGTTGCGGGCTTGGCTATTCGGCGGCCGTGATTGGCCATCTGGCAGAGGCAGTGATCGCGCTTGAAAGCGATAAAACCCTCGCGACAGAGGCTGAGTCCAACCTCGCCGCCCAGGCGATCGACAACGCTATCGTCGTCACCGGCACGCTGGCCGAAGGGGCTGCCAAACACGGGCCTTATGACGCGATTTGTGTAAGCGGCGGCGCTGTCGAAGACATCCCGGCGCATCTGCTGGATCAGTTAAAAGAAGGCGGGCGGGTCGCTGCGATCTTTGCCACAGGCCTGGCTGGCGAATGCCGGGTCGGCATCAAAACCAACGGCATCGTGGCCTGGCATGGCGCGTTTGACGCCACCGCGCCGGTGCTGAAAGGCTTTGAAAAAACACGAGAATTTGCACTGTAACGGTTTGCGACGTCACCTAGTGACTTGACCGGATATGACCTGACGGACCTGACGACAGGGGGGATTCCCCCGGCTGCTAAATGAAATATTGGGGGCGGTATATAATGAAAAGAACCGGATTATTCGCGGTTGTCACGGCTATTTCCATGTCGCTGTCGGCTGCCGGGGCATCGGCGCAATCGCTGACCGACACCCTGATCGCGGCTTATCGTAACAGCTATCAATTGCTGGCCGAACGCGCCAATTTGCGGGCCACCGACGAAGGTGTCGCCCAGGCCTGGGCCGGGTTCCGCCCATCGGTCAACCTGTCTGCCTCCAGCACCGCCAGCTACCGCCAGGTCACGTCCGTTTTGGCCCCCAACAACTGGACCTATACCCACAGCCTGTCTCTGACCTCGGACTTAATGCTGTGGGATGGCGGGGCCTCGCGCTTGCGGCACCAGATCGCCAAGCTTAACGTCGAAATCGGCCGCCAGACACTGCAACTGACCGAGCAAACCGTGCTTTTGGATGCCGTCACCAGCTTCATGGACATGCGTCGCGACGCAGAATTTCTGCAACTGGCGGAAAATAATTACCGCGTGATCGAGCGTCAAGTTCAGGCCGCAAATGACCGCTTTGAAGTGGGCGAGGTGCGCCGCACGGATGTCAACCAAGCCGAGGCCCGGCTGGCCGGCGCCCTCAGTGTGCTGGCGCTGCGGCAGGGCAATCTGGAAATCTCGCGGGAGTATTTCCACATTTCAACCGGCACTTATCCCGGCGTGTTGCAGTTGCCGCCACCGGCGCCGCGCATTCCGGCAACTGTTGCCGCTGCCAAAGCCATCGCCATGCGTAGCCATCCCAACATTTTGCGCGCCCAGCAGGTCGCCAAGATCGCCGGGCTGAATGTCGCCATCGCCGAAGCGGTGATGAAGCCGAATATCCGCCTGCAAGGCAGCCTTGGGGTTTCGTCAACCACATCCACCGGTAAGACCGCCTCGGTTGGCCTGTCCGCGACCGCGCCGATTTATCAGGGCGGCACGCTGGCGTCGCAGCACCGGCAGGCACTGGCGTTGCGGCAAAAAGCCGACAGCGATGTGCAGCTGGCGGGCCTCGGGATTTCCCAGGCCGTCACCCAGGCCTGGACGATGCTGGAAACCTCACGCGCCTCAATCACGGCGCGCCAAAAAGAAGTGCGCGCCTCCCGCGTGGCCCTGCGTGGCATCCGTGAAGAGGCCAATCTCGGCGCCCGCACCACGCTTGATGTTCTTGATGCCGAACAGGTTCTGGTGGAGGCCGAAGCCAATCTCGTTGCCGCCCGTCGCGATGAATATGTCGCCGTCTATTCGCTTTTGTCAGCGATGGGTTTGCTGACCGTCAGCCACCTACAATTGGGGGTCGAAACTTACGATCCAACGATCAACAGCCGGAAGACTGCAACCGCCCCCGGACCCACGGATCGCGGCAAGCTTTTGCAAAAGATTTTCACTCGTGCCGGTGAATAAAACGCTGACAATCAATTTGTTGTATGCAGGTCAAGGGCGCGCTACACTCCGCGAAAAAGGGCAGAGGGGGCAAAATGTCTGATCCGGTATCATCGATGGATGTCGAGGACGTGCTTTCGTCCATTCGTCGGCTTGTCTCGGAAGAGGCGAAGGGCGCCGCAAGCAGCAAAAAGTCAGCGGACAAGGCTGAAACCGTCGATATCCACGCCGCCACCGAACGGGCCGTCAGCGACGCAATGCGCGATGGCAGCCAGTTTGCCGATGGCAGTGACAGCGAAGGCGTGCCACCGTCAAACGACATTTCCTGGCCAGAACCTGACGCCGCGCAATCTGACAATAAGGGGGCCGAAAAAGTCGCCTTCCGTCATCAGTCGATCGGCCGCCGCGATCAAGCCGGCAGCCGCGATCAAGCCAGTGACAATGACCAGAAGCTCGTGTTGACCGCCGCCTTCCGGGTGCCGGATCCCGCCGCATCCGAGGCCGC
Source organism: uncultured Rhodobacter sp. (assembly GCA_964469075.1). GTDB lineage: Bacteria > Pseudomonadota > Alphaproteobacteria > Rhodobacterales > Rhodobacteraceae > UBA5972. Next base: position 3,241 of record CAYXXQ010000074.1, on the reverse strand, counting down.
GCCGCAAGACCCAGCCAGCCAGGACAAGGCCGAACCGGCCCGCCGACCGCAGCGCCCGCATCTCAGAACCGTCAGCGATGACGCGCTGGAAGATACCAACGAAACGCCTGAAACTGATGTCGAAACTGGCACCGAAACCGAACCCGCAAACCGCCCCAAAGCCTTTGAATTCGCCCCTGAAGAATCGTTGTTTGACCGGGCGAAACAGGCAATGGAAGCGATCCGCATCGAACCCCAACGCCCGGCCACAGGCTTTGGCATCCGGGCACCTGAAGCGCCTGCCACAGACAACACCGCAGACGAAACCGGCGAAGCCGCACCCTTCATCGACGTGCCGGAAGCCGAAAGCGCCGCCCCCCTGCGCCGCGCCACCACCCACAAGTTTCCATCAGCGGACGCCGCCCAAGCAACCCCGGACGAGGTTGCGGTAGACGCGGGCACAGACGATGCCGATCATCAGGACGATCCCGCCGAGGCAAAAGAAATCTCAGCCGCGTCACCTTTCAGCGCCACCGGTCGGTTGCGTCAGTCAGACGCCAGCGAAGCAGAACTGGTGGATCAGGACGAACAGATCGCGGATGAGCCGTCGACCATCAACTTCACCGAAGAAGACTCGATCCTTGACGAAGACACCCTGCGCGATCTCGTATCCCAAATGGTGCGCGAAGAATTGCAGGGCGAACTGGGCGACCGGATCACCCGCAATGTACGCAAACTTGTGCGCCGGGAAATCCAACGCGCACTGGCCAGCCGCGAGTTTGAATAGAGCCGCTTAACACGCCAGGCTAAGGATCAGGTCCAGATCAAGATGCTGCTCCAGATGTGCTGCCAGCGCATCCAACGCCTGATCCACCGATGCCCCATAATCAAGCCCGGAAGCCTGCGCCCCCAACCGCGCCAGATAGGCCTGCCGAAACCCGTCGCTTGAAAACATCCCGTGCAGATAACAGCCCTGCACAAGGCCATCCACCGATTGCGCGCCCTCGCGCCGCCCGTCAATCTCAAGCCAAGCGCGGTCACAATCCGGGCCGTCCGTTTTGCCGATGTGAATTTCATAGCCCGTTAGCATTTGCCCCCCCGGCAGATAGCGCGCGGTCACATTGGCCAGCCGCTTTTCAGCCCGCATCCCGGTCACAACATCCAGATAGCCAAGCCCGGCCACCGATCCGGGCGCGCCTTCGATGCCGTCAGGGTCATGAATTTCCCGCCCCAGCATCTGATAGCCGCCACAAATCCCCAACACATTACCACCGCGCCGCAGATGCGCCGCCAGGTCAATATCCCAACCCTGGGCGCGGAAAAAAGCCAGATCGGCCATTGTGCTTTTGCTGCCGGGGATCAGGATCAGATCGGCGTCACCGGGCAGCGCCTGGCCCTCGTTCACCATTTCGACCCGCATACCGGGTTCCTGGCTAAGCGGATCAAGATCGTCAAAATTGGCTATCCGCGACAGGCGCGGCACCGCGATCTTGAACTGACCTGTGCCCGAGGATCTGATATCCATCACATCTTCGGCTGGCAGGCGCGCCGCACTGGCCAACCAGGGCACCACGCCGATTGAAGGCCAGTCGGTGCGGCTGGAAATCTCGACCAACCCGGCGTCAAACAACGCCGTATCACCGCGAAACTTGTTGATAATAAAGCCTTTTATCCGGTTTCGATCCTCGGAGGGCAAAATGGTATGGCTGCCAACCAGTTGCGCAATCACGCCGCCCCGGTCAATGTCGCCGGCCAGCAAAACCGGCAGATCAGCGGCCTCGGCAAACCCCATATTGGCGATATCGCCTGCCCTCAGATTGATCTCAGCCGGGCTGCCAGCGCCTTCTACCAGCACCAGATCTGCGCGCTGTCGCAGCCGGTTGAAACTGTCCAGAACCGCAGGCATCAGGCTTGGTTTCAGCTTGGTATAATCCCGCGCCCGCACCGTCGTCAGGCGCTTGCCTTGCACCACAACCTGCGCGCCGATCTCACTTTCCGGCTTCAAAAGCACAGGGTTCATGTCTGAACTGGAAGGCATCCGCGCCGCCAGCGCCTGCAAAGCCTGGGCCCGCCCGATTTCACCGCCATCGCTTGTTACGGCGGCATTGTTGGACATGTTTTGTGGCTTGAACGGCGCAACCGATAGTCCGCGATTGACATATGCCCGGCACAGGCCCGCAACCAAAAGCGACTTCCCGACGTTTGAGCCGGTGCCCTGTATCATTATAGATCTGCGCATGCCGCCCCCCTGATCCGGTTTTAGCCGCACCAAGGCCGGGCGCAACCGCTTTATCCGCCCGCCCGGCGCATTAAGGCCAAATGCTGCTTTACCCTGCTACAGCTTGCCCGCGGACAGGACTCACATCACCGGCACCGCCCGAAAACCCGGCTCAGACCGCAACCGGCCTTGTGTCAAGCGCAAGGCCGATTTCGACCATTTCCGCCAATTCCAGACACAGATCGTCATCCCGCCAGGCCCCGGTGATTTGCACCCCCATCGGCACCCCGTCGTTGGCCCCGGTTGGCACCGCCGCAGATGGCAGGCCCAGCAGATTGGCCAGAAACAGGCAGCGCTGCGCCTCGGCGATATCCGCAAGCGTTTCGGGCTGGCGAAAATCCTGATCCAACAGGAAAGGCGGCTGACAAGAGACCGGCATCAGCAGCACATCAACCTGATCAAACATCCGGTTCCACTGGCGCAAAATGGTCATCCTGCGCGCCTGCGCCTCCATAAAACCTTTCAGATCGGGCATGCCGTACCGGTCCAGATAAAAATCAAGCACCGCCAGCACCTTCTCTGACGCAATCGGCCGCATGCTGTCCATCGACATCACATGGGTTTCGGCATTGAGCAGCGCCCCCCAGGTCAACGCTGCTTCCACCGCCATCGGTGGGGTGGTTTCGATGATTTCACAGCCCTGATCCTGCAAGACCGCAGCGGCCTTGGTCACTGCCGCCGCAACTTCCGGCGCAACCCCGTCGCCAAACGGATCGACACAGACGCCGACCTTCAGCGCCCCGTGCCGAACCCGGCCACTATCAGGTGCTGCGTTCCACAACACATCGTCAGACGACCGGCCTTCGGTCGCGCGCAATGCCAGCCGCACATCAGCAACCGAGCGCGCAATCGTGCCCTGCACCGACATCATCTGCAACGTCATGGGCCGTTCGCTGGGGGCCGAGCCATTAAAGGCGGGCACCCGCCCGCTTGACGGTTTCAACGTCGTCAATCCACAGCAATACGCCGGATAGCGGAGGGAGC
>CAYXXQ010000073.1:0-11840 GCA_964469075.1 uncultured Rhodobacter sp. | reverse complement strand
TTTCCGAGCCAAGGCCAAGGCCGAAAAAGCCCAATGTCCCCAGCAAGATCGTGGTGTAGCCAATGCGCAGACAGAAATCGACGATCAGCGGCCCACGCGCGTTGGGCAGGATTTCCCACAGCATGATATACCAGGGGCCTTCACCGCGGGTTTGCGCCGCTGCCACATAATCCCGCGTCTGAATATCCATCGTCAGACCACGCACGATCCGGTAGATGGTGGGAGAGTTTACAAACACCACCGCCACGAAAATATTCAGCTTTTCCGGGCCAAGCCCAAGGGAAACCAGCGGCTGGTGATTGTTCCAGGTGGTCGTCATCCACTCACCGATTGGATTGCCCTGATTGAGATGGCCCATCACCGTCGTCCAGGCGCCGACAAAGGGATCCATTTCAAACACGGTGCCGAAATAGAACATCAGCATGACAATGACGATCGGGGCGGCGATATAGACCAGCACCTTTGGTGATATGCGCCAGCGCGAATACATCAGTGTCCACAAAAAGATCACCGGGAAGATGAACAAAGCAGCGGCGATCCAGGTGACGACCCCGGTGGCCCGGATTTCCGGCGTAACCAGCAGGTAAAACAGCAGGATGACCGGGAAGGCCAGCACAAGGTTTGACAGGAACGACAGCACCGTATCAAGGCGGCCGCCGTAATAGCCAGCAGGCAGACCCAGGGTGATCCCAACCATGAAGGCGAACAAAGTCGCGAAAGGTGCGATTGACAGCACGATCCTGGCGCCGGCAATCAGCCTGCTCCAGATATCGCGGGCCAGATTGTCGCCCCCCAGCAGGTAATAGGCATCCTGCATACCCCGAATTGGGGTTCCGGGCAGCTTGTTCTTCATGCCCGAGATTTGTTCCCTCGGACCCTGGGTGATCAGCTGATCGGCATAGATCGCCACAAACACCCAGAACATAACCAGGGCAAAGCCGAACATGCCGACCGGGTTGTCAAACAATTTGCCATAAAGACCAAGGCGGCGCTTGTAGCGGATTGAGACTGCGAAAAGAATAACCAGTGAAATCCAGACGGGCATCAACTGATTGAGAATGGTCCAGATGATCTGACCCCAGCTTAGCGGTTCCATAGTCTGCCCTCCCTCAGTTGATGCGGATGCGTGGGTTCAGATAGACATAGCCGATATCCGATATCAGCTGCGTCACCAGAACCACGATCACCGACACGATGCCAACAGACAGCAACATCTCGATATCATTATTGCCTGCTGCCTGCACCAGCAGCCAGCCGAAGCCCTTGTAGTTAAACAAGGTCTCCACGATCACCACCCCGGTCAACAGCCAGGGGAATTGCAGCATGATCACCGTAAACGGCGCGATCAGCGCATTTCTGAGGGCGTGTTTCAGAACGATATTGCGGAAACTGACACCCTTCAGCCGCGCGGTGCGGATATATTGCGCGGTCATCACCTCGGCCATGCTGGCGCGGGTCATCCTTGCGATATAGCCCATGCCGTAAAGGGCGATGGTAATCACCGGCAGGGTGAAATTGGCGAATGTCACGTCTTCCATTGCGCTGGTCGCGGTCCCCTTGAACCACTTCAACCCGACCACGCGGGATGAAAACACCACGATCAGGATCACACCCGAGACATATTCAGGCGTTGCCGTGGTGGCGATGGAAAAGGTCGACAAGAACCGATCAAGTCGGGAGCCTTCGCGCATCCCCGCCAGCACCCCGATAATCAGGGCCGAGGGGATCATCACCAGCAGCACCGCCAGCATCAGCTTGCCCGTCAGGCCCAGCCGTTTCCAGACAATCGGCCCGACCTCGTCCTTGAACACGACCGACCAGCCAAAATCGCCCTGCAACACGCCGCAATGGGTGGGGGCATCAGCGGCTTCAACGTTGCGGCGCATACAGCGGCCGGTAACTTTGCCGTCTTCATGGGTATAGGTAAAGCCCGGCAAGACGCCCAGCCATTCGCCATACCGGGTCACAACCGGCTGGGTATAGCCGTTGCGCTCCAGAAATGTCGCGACCTGGGCATCGGTCATGCGCTGGGTTCCTTCCAGCTTGGCGACCTTTTCCAGGTTTGGATAAAGATTTGTCAGAAAGAAGACCACAAAGGTCAGGCAAAACGCGGTCAGGAGCATGACTCCCAAACGCCTGGTCAAGAAAAGCAGCATCTCAGTCCCTGTCGGTTTGTTTGCACGATCTATTTGGCAGCCGCGCTTGTCAGACCGGGAAAATCCCCCCCGGGGTGCCGGGGGCCCGATAGGGGCCCCCGGCGATAGTCAACAGGCGCAGATCAAGCGCGCCAATGCAGTTTGTAAGGATGGATTTCGAAAATCGGGTTCTTCACCGATACGAAACCAGGCTTGGAGTGGTGGTACAACGAGCGCCAGTATGGCTGCACGATGTGACCTTCGTCCTGCATGATCATTTCCAGCTTCGCAGCGATTTCCCGGCGCTTGTCAGAGTCGGCAATCGACAGGGCTTCGGTCAGAAGCGCGTCGAACTCGGCATTTGCCATGCCGCATTCGTTCCAGGCTTCGCCAGACCGGTAAGCCAGCGCCAGAACCTGCACGCCAAGCGGGCGCATGTTCCAGTTGGTGGAGCTGAACGGATATTTCGCCCAGTCATTCCAGAAGGTGGAGCCCGGCAGAATGGTCCGCTTCACCTTGATACCAGCGTCGCGCAATTGCGCGGCGACTGCATCCGTGGTGTTACGGCGCCAGTCATCGTCGATCGAGATCAACTCATGCTCGTAGTCACCCATGCCAGCTTCTTCCATCAGAGCCTTGGCTTTAGCGCCGTTGACTTCCTGCGGAGGCAGTTTGGCATATTCTGGGTGAATTGGCGCAACATGGTGGTTTTCCGCCGGGACACCCTGGTTGGAATACCCAAGCTCAAGGCAGACCGAGTTGTCGACGGCCATCGTAATTGCCTGACGCACGCGCTTGTCGGCGTAAGGCTTCTTGCCGTCAACTTCTGCACCGGAATGGGTGCGGATAACGATCGTTGCTGCGGTCACCGCTTCGGAACGTTCCCAACCCAGGCTGTCCAGAATTTCAACAAACTCACCCGAGATGTCGTAATGGGTGTCAACTTCGTCCGATTCCGAGGCTGCAATCCAGCCAGCAGGGTCAGTGCCGTAGTCGATCATCTCGATCCGGTCCAGATAAGGGCCGCCGTAAACGTCCGTTCCCCACCATTCGCGGTCAGCTTTAACCAGAACGCCTTTGACGCCGACTTCATAGCCGGGCTCAGGATCGTAAGGGCCGGTGCCGATCGGATTGTCGGCCGGATTGGCGCCGATTTGGCTGCGGTGAACGATTGCACCCGGATAGTCAGCCATGCCCGGAATGATCGAGATGTCAGGCTGCGGCAGGTTCAGGCGCACAGTGTGGCTGTCGACCACTTCGACAACACCGTCACCGGCTTTGTCGTCGATGATCAGGGTCGCCATGCGGCCCGCCATCGAGTTGCCTTCAACCGATTTATCGGCCCAGCCGGTGATGTTGGCAGCAACATCTTCAGCAGTGAAGTCATCGCCATTTGACCACTTGATGCCCTTGCGAACATTCAGTGTGTAAACTGTGGCGTCGTCGTTGACTTCCCAGCTTTCCAGCAACATGCCGTTGAATGTGCCGTCTGCCTGGTATTCAACCAGGTATTCCAGCCAGCCACGGGTGTAGTTGGCGATCTGCGACCAGTCAAAAGTGCGCGGGTCTTTCAGACCGCGAACTTCGGTTTGAATGCGGCCTACACCGCCCATTTTGGCGTGGCTGCCAGCATGGGCCGGAGTTTCAAGGCCGATCAGGCTGTAGGCAGCAGCAGCAGTTGCGCCCAAAGCTGTGGCGCGGGTCATGAACTCACGGCGGCTCATCAAGCCGGCCTTATGCTCTTCCGCGTACATTTTGACCGCTTTATGCAGCGGCATTCCTGTTAAAGTGTCTTTGGTCATGAATAGTTTCTCCCTGTTTGACCTTAGATATATGACGTTAATCCAGTGACGCAGAATACTGCCGCCGAAAGCGGCCCTAAGTGTTCTTGCTGCGACATTTGCCGAATCTTTATGTCGGTTTCTGACTTTCCTGCCGCTGCCGATAATTCCGCTGATCCAAGTCTGGACATGGCCCACGCTGGCGTGGCTGGTAATTTATAAGGACGGTATTGGCAGGCAGTCATGGCGCCACCGTGCAATTCCGCAAGGGGGGGAGTCAAGCGCGCAGGTGGATTTGACAGTCACTTTTGGGCGAGAACCCGTTGCTTTTGCGCCGGGGCGGGATTGGCCGGCAGACGCGCAGTTTGGCGAAACTGCCGTGGCGCCATCCCCGCCTGGGCGCGAAATATCCGCGAGAAATAGGCAGGCGACGCCATGCCAAGGCTTTCAGAAATCGCGGTGATTGGTTGATCGCTGTCGGCCAACAACACCCGCGCTTCAAACAGCAGACGATCTTGGATCAGCGTCAACGCCGATTTCCCCAGGCGGGCCTTGCAGACCCGGCTTAGATGGGTCGGCGTGACATCCAGCGCCTCGGCATAGGCGGCAACCGTGTGGCTGCGGCGAAAGCCGTTTTCCAGCCGTTGCAGAAACGCTGACACCAAGCGACGCGCCGCCTGGCTTTCCGGCCGCTCCCGCCAGTCATTGCGGATCTGGTTGCGCTCAGCCCAGACGCCCAGCAGGGTCATATAGCTTTCGATCACCTGCTCGCTGCCCGGCTCGGACGTGGTTCTTTCGGTTGCGATCTGGTCGAAATAACCCGTGACCTGACCCTGATCAAAAATGCTGGTCGCCTTGATCAGACAGGGCTGCTGCGGCACGGCGACCGGCAGATTATCCGGCAGGCAAGCGCTATACCCCAGCCAGGTCTTGCCCGGCGTCAGGCTATAAACACTGCCTGCGGGGATGAACAAAACTGAGTTGGGGCCATAGCCCCGGGTCGTGCCACTGATCGAAATTTGTCCCTGACCACGGGTGATCCAGTAAAAATCATGGCTGTTGCGGGCATGAAGCGACTGCAACCGCCAACGTCCTTTGCCGGCAAGCTTGGGCAATGTGGCGATTGTGACTTCAGGTAACGCGCGCGCGGGGGCTGAGGGCGGTAAGGCCGACTTGTTGGATTTAGACATTTAGAGACATATGCACCCTGTGGGTAACTGGCAATAATGTATGATATGTGCAATTAGTGACAGTCTTGGCAGATGAAATCAAGCTGGAAATCTGCTTTTTAAAGGCCCGTCGCGCGCTTGTCCGTCCTGCGGTATCCACTCAAGTGGGCGGCCTATCCGGGCAGTCTTGTCGATAAATCAACCGCTGTCCAGTCTTTCATGCGGGCGCGAAACCAACTGCGCTGGCGTTTGGCGTATTGCCGCGTGGCCATTTTGGCCAGATCAATCGCCTGATCCAGCGGCATTTCACCCCGCAGATGGGCGACAAGCTCCGCCGCACCTATTGCGCGGGCCGAAGGATGGTCAGGCTGCCAGCCCGTCAAATTGGCACGGCATTCGTCAAGCGCGCCTTGTTCAAGCATCAGATCAAACCGCCGATCAATCCTGGGGGTCAGCCAGTTTTTCGGCGCCTCAAGCACCAGCGCGTTGATGTCCTGCCTTGGCAGCAACGGTTCAGGCGTATCGGCCTGCCAGGCGGCCAGCCCACGCCCGGTTGCCTGCAAAACCTCCCAAGCGCGCTGCACCCGCATCGGGTTGTTCTGGTCGATCCGCGCCAAGGTTTTGGCATCTTCACGTGCCAGATCCGCCAATAGGTGCCGCAAGCCTTCGCTGTCCAGCAGCCCTTGTGAACGGGCGCGAACTTCAGCCGGGATCGGCGGAATATCGACCAGCCCTTCGGTCAGGGCAGCAAAGTATAAACCGGTGCCGCCAACGATGATCGGCAGCTTCTGTGCGCCCTCTAAAAGCGCGCCGACCTCACGCAACCAGGCCCCAACGGAGTAGTCCGCATCACGGGCGACATGGCCATAAAGATGATGCGGCGCATGCGCTTCTTCGGCCGGATCGGGCCGGGCGGTCAGCACCCGCCAGCACCCGTAGACCTGCAACGCATCGGCATTTATGATCATCCCGTCAAACCGTTCGGCCAACTCCAAAGCCACGGCCGATTTGCCAGACGCGGTCGGCCCGGCAATCAGGATTGGATTTGATTTGTCGAGTTTATCTAACATAATCATACGCTAACAGCCAAAAACTAAAGTAAAGCATAAAGAACGATATGTGATCACAAACCTGAAATCCATCGCCACATCCACCTTTCTGCGCTTTCTCAACCAGCCCGACCCTTTGTCGTTGAAACCCAAGCCCAATTACGACATTTTGCACAGCGAACCAAGCCAGCCCCTATCAGGAGAGTCGTCCATGTCAGAAGTAACCTCAACCGGCAGGGATTTGAACTACAAACGGGTGATGCTGAAAATCTCGGGCGAGGCGTTGATGGGGGATCAGGGATACGGGCTGCATCCGCCAACCGTTGAACGCATCGCCCGCGAGATCAAATCGGTGCATGACCTTGGGGTCGAGATTTGCATGGTGATCGGCGGCGGCAATATCTTTCGCGGCCTGCAAGGCAGCGCACAGGGCATGGAACGCACAACGGCTGATTACATGGGCATGCTGGCGACCGTGATGAACGCGTTGGCAATGCAGGGCGCGCTGGAGGCGCTTGGCGTCTTTACCCGGGTGATTTCCGCGATCCCGATGGATCAGGTCTGTGAGCCTTACATCCGCCGCCGCGCCGTGCGGCATTTGGAAAAGGGCCGGGTCTGTATTTTTGCGGCGGGCACCGGCAATCCTTACTTCACCACCGACACCGCCGCCACCTTGCGCGCCAATGAAATGCGCTGCGAGGTGATTTTCAAAGGCACCCAGGTGGACGGAATTTACGACATGGATCCGCAGTCCAACCCGGATGCGATCCGCTATGACGAGGTCAGCTATGACGAAGTGCTGCAAAAGAACCTGAAGGTCATGGACGCCTCGGCCATTGCTTTGGCGCGGGATAACGATCTGCCGATCGTCGTCTTTTCGCTTGATGAACCCGGCGGGTTCGCCGGAATTCTGCGCGGCGAAGGCACCTATACAAAAGTCGGTGGATAGGCTTTAAGGAAGAAAACGAAAGGGGCGCGCGAAAGATGTCCGAAGAAGAATTTGAAATTGATATTGACGACCTGCAGCGCCGGATGGACGGCGCTATGGGATCGCTGAAGTCCGAGTTTGCCTCGCTTAGAACCGGACGGGCCTCGGCCTCGATGCTGGATCCGGTGATGGTGGACGCTTACGGCTCTTCGATGCCGCTGAACCAATGCGGCACGATCAACGTGCCTGAACCGCGCATGGTCGTGGTCAATGTCTGGGACAAAAGCCTGGTCAACGCCGTTGACAAAGCGATCCGCAATTCCGGCCTTGGCCTCAACCCGGTGATGGAAGGCACGATCCTGCGCCTGCCGATCCCGGAATTGAACGAAGAACGCCGCCGCGAGCTTTCGCGGGTTGCCGCACAATATGCCGAACACGCCCGCGTCGCGATCCGCAACGTGCGCCGCGACGGCATGGACCATGTCAAAAAGGGCAAATCCGCTGGCATGGGTGAAGACGATCAGAAAATCTGGTCTGACGAAATTCAGGCCCTCACCGACAAGGCGATTGCCCAGGTCGACAAGGCGCTTGAGGCCAAGCAAGAAGAAATAATGCAGGTCTGATCGGTTTCAGGCATCACGGCCCGCACCAGCACATGAGGCAGAGATGACAGGCGCAAGCGAACCCGTCCGCAAGATCGACCATGTCGCAATCATCATGGACGGCAATGGCCGCTGGGCCACCCGCCGGGGATTGCCGCGTCTGGTTGGCCATCGCAAGGGGGCTGAACGGGTACGCGAGATCGTTGATCTGTGCCCGGATGTCGGCGTCAAATACCTGACGCTTTATGCGTTCTCGACCGAAAACTGGAAACGGGCTGAGGCCGAAGTCGCCGGCCTGATGACCCTGTTTCGCCGCTATATCCTGAAAGAAACCAACAAGTTACACGCCAACCGGGTACGGGTACGGTTTATCGGCGACCGGGGGCGGCTGGACAAGAAGCTGATCGAAATGATGGCGCAGCTTGAAGAAAAAACTGCCCAAAACGACTATTTGAACCTGACCATTGCACTGAATTACGGTGGCCGGGATGAGTTGACGCGCGCGATGCGCACACTGGCGGAAGATACCGCCGCCGGGCGCGTGGCCCCCAAGGATATTTCCGAGGAAAGCATCGGTTATTACCTTGATACCCGCTATCTGCCGGACCCCGACCTGATCATCCGCACCTCGGGCGAGCAGCGGGTTTCGAACTTTTTGCTGTGGCAATCGGCCTATGCGGAATACGAGTTTGTGCCGACCCTGTGGCCGGATTTCACGCGGGATGAATTTGAGGCCATTGTCAAAGGCTCAGCCGCGCGCGAACGCCGGTTCGGGGCCGCGAAAGTATGAGCGCTGCAAGCGGCAGTTTCACCGATCTGAAGGCGCGCCTGCTATCCGCCATTGTGATGGTCGTCGTCGGCATTTCAGCGATCTGGATTGGCGGCTTTGCCTTTTTGGGCCTCGCAGCGCTTGTGGCCGGGGCGATGATCTGGGAACTGGTGCGGATGCTGTCGCCCGGGCTAACGCCCGGCCTGACGGTCCTGCTTGGTGCGCTTGGCGCAGCCTCGGTTCTGGCGACCGGTTATGACACCCGGCCCTTGGTGCTTGCGGGTCTGCTGCTGGCACCGATCCTTGGCGCTTTGATGCTGCAAAAGGACCGGGCGCTGTTTTTCATCTATGCCACGGCCATGCTGATTGCAGTTGCAGGCCTGTTCTGGACGCGTCAGCAGGCCGGGTTAAGCTGGGCGATCTGGCTGGTGCTGGTTGTCATCGCTGCTGATATCGGCGGCTATTTCTTTGGTCGTATCCTTGGCGGGCCGAAAATCCTGCCGGTCATCAGCCCCAAGAAAACCTGGTCCGGCACGTTGGGCGGCTGGCTGTTGGCGGCCTTGGTTGGTTTTGGGTTCATGCAATGCTTGGGGGCAGGGGCCTTGTTGGTCGCGCTGTCGGTGCTGGTCGCCATCGCCTCGCAAATTGGCGATGTGGTTGAAAGTGCGATCAAACGCCATACCGGGATCAAAGACAGTTCCAACCTGATCCCCGGGCATGGGGGTTTTCTGGATCGGTTTGACGCGCTGATCGGCGCGTCTTTGCTGCTGGCGCTGGTTCAGGCGCTGTTTGGCCTGGCGATGTTCGGGCTGGGGTGACGATGCGACGGGTTTCTGTTTTTGGCTCCACCGGGTCTATTGGCTGCAATACGGTTGATCTGATCACCCGCCAGGGCGGGGCGGATGCGTTTGACGTGGTCGCCCTAAGTGGCGGGCGTAATATCGCGGAACTGGCGCGGCAAGCGCGCGACCTCAGGGCCGATATTGCCGTCACCGCCCATGAAGATTGCCTTCAGGATCTACGCGAAGCCCTGTCTGGCAGCGGTATCAAAGCCGCCGCTGGCAAATCGGCCTTGGCCGAGGCGGCGTTACGTCCGGCTGACTGGACGATGTCGGCCATCGGCGGCTGCGCAGGGCTTGAGCCCGGTCTTTTATCGCTGCAACATGGCGGCATTCTGGCGCTGGCCAACAAGGAAAGCCTGGTCACGGCCGGGCCTTTGATGCGCGACACGGCCAAGGCCCATAACGCGCGGCTGCTGCCGGTTGATAGCGAACATTCGGCGATCTATCAGGCCCTGGTGGGCGAGGATATAACCCGCGTCAACCGGATGATCCTGACGGCCTCGGGCGGGCCGTTTCGTGATTGGACAGCGGAAGAACTGGCCCGCGCCACCCCGGAACAGGCACTGGCGCACCCCAATTGGAACATGGGGCGGATGATCTCCGTTGACAGTGCCAGTATGTTTAACAAAGCCTTGGAAATGATTGAAGCGAAAGAGCTGTATCAAGTTCCGGCAAGTGTGATCGAGGTGATAATTCACCCGCAATCCATCATCCATTCGATGGTCGGGTTCATCGACGGCAGCATCATGGCGCATATGGGCACGCCCGACATGCGGTTCGCCATCGGCTACGCCTTGAATTGGCCGGAACGCCAGGAATTGCCGGTGGCACCCCTTGATTTGGCGGCCTTGGCACGGCTTGATTTTGAGGCGCCTGACGAAAATCGCTTCCCGGCCCTTGGGCTTGCGCGTCAGGTGATGGAAATTGGTGGTCTGGCCGGGGCTGTGTTCAACGCCGCGAAAGAGGCTGCGTATCACGCCTTCATGGCCCGCGAAATCGGGTTTTCGGACATGGCGGTCTGCGTTGAACAAGTGTTAGAGGCAACCCTGGTTGCAAGTGACCTTAAAACCACCACATTTGATCTTGATAACGTGCTGGCGGCAGACCATTTGGCGCGTCAGAAAACAAACGACGTCGTGAAACGGCGGCAGGCATCTTGAGGGTATCGTGGAACTGATCGGCTCTATTCCGCTATTTGGCGGGTTTCTATTCACTTTGATCGCGTTCATCGCGGTTCTCAGCGTAATCATTTTCATCCACGAATACGGCCATTACATCGTCGGGCGCTGGTGCGGCATCCATGCCGAAGTGTTTTCGATGGGGTTTGGGCCGGTCCTGACGTCCTGGCACGACAAACGCGGCACACGCTGGCAATTGGCGGCGATCCCGTTTGGTGGCTATGTCAAGTTTCTGGGCGATGCCGATGCGTCAAGCCGGGCTGATCCTGACGCGGTGGCAGCGATGGATGCCGACACCCGCGCGCGCTCGTTCCCTGGTGCCAAGCTTTACAAAAAGGCGCTGACCGTTGTTGCCGGGCCGGTGGCGAATTTCCTGCTGTCATCCGCGATTTTCACCAGTGTCGTGCTGTTTTCCGGGCTTGCCACGGAAACCCCGACCATTGGCACCCTGAAACCGCTGCCGGAAAGCACGAATAATCTACGGCAGGGCGATGTGATCCAGTCGGTCAACGGCGTTGTCATCAGCGATTATGCCGGGCTTTACAATTATGCCCGCGATCCGAACAACATCGGCAAGGATCAGGAATACCAGGTCGCGCGCGGTGACGAGGTACTGGTTGCCACCGGGCCTTTCCCGCTGCTGGCGCTGGTGGATAACGTCCAGCCGCAATCCGCTGCAATGGCCGCGGGCCTTGAGGTTGGCGATCTGATCTTGGAAATCGACGGCCAACCAATCTCCGCGTTTACTGAGTTGCAGAACAAAGTCTCCGCTTCGGGCGGGCAGGAAATGACCTACAATATCTGGCGCGACGGCGAGATGCTGGAGATTACCATTGCCGCCAAAGTCGTGGATATGCCCAGTGCTGATGGCGGCTTTGAACAGCGCACCTTGATCGGCATCACGGGTGGTTTGTTCTTTGAACCGGCCACCTACACACCAGGGCTGGGGTCTGCATTGGGCCTTGGGATCGGCCAGACCGGGCAGATCATCACCGGGTCGCTGAACGGGCTTTGGCATATGGTGACGGGCGCGATCAGTGCCTGTAACCTGCAAGGCCCGGTCGGGATCGCCAAAACTTCAGGCGATGCCGCGTCGCAGGGCCTGGCCAGTTTCGTGTGGTTCATCGCCGTGCTGTCCACCGCCATTGGCATGCTGAACCTGTTTCCGGTGCCGGTGCTGGATGGCGGCCATCTGGTGTTTTTTGCTTACGAGGCCATCTCGGGCCGCCCACCAAGCGAGCGCGCGATGCACCTGATGATGAGCTTCGGGCTGTTTCTGATCATCTCGCTTATGGTGTTTGCGTTTGCCAACGACTTTTTCTGCTAAATCGCACTAGGGTCTGTTGAGATTCAGGATTCCCATTTGTGTTGATTTCTGATTCAACTC
>CAYXXQ010000072.1:0-11870 GCA_964469075.1 uncultured Rhodobacter sp. | reverse complement strand
GGGACGAGTTCTTGGTCAGGTTCAGATATTGCGAAATCAGCGGCGGGATGATGACCCGCAGCGCTTGCGGCAATACCACCAGCTGCGTCGTGCGACCCGGACGGATGCCCAGCGCATAAGCCGCCTCGGTCTGGCCATGCGACACCGCCTGAATACCCGCGCGCACCGCTTCAGCGATAAAGGCGGCGGTATAAAGCGACAAGGCCAGCCACAGCGCGATCAACGAGTTGCGCATGTAATAACCGCCGGTGAAGTTGAAGCCTTTCAACACCGGATATTCCAGACCAATCGGCTGGCCCATGATATAAAAAACCAGCATCGCCGGGATCAGCAGGATGCCCAGCTTGATCCAGAATGTCGGCAGGATCTGCCCGGTGTCTTCCTGACGCTTCCGCGCCCAGCGCCCGAAGACGACAATCGCGACAATCGACAGCAGGAACACCGCGACCACCAGCCAGGAGCCGGAGTAATACTCAGGCCGGGGAATATAAAACCCCCGGTTTGTCAGCGCCACCGAATCGCTTAACAGCATCGACGCTGTGGCGTCATCGCCGCGAAAGGCGCGGGGTTGTGGCAGGGTTTCGATGAAGATCGCCATGAACAGCACGATCCACAGCAGGACCGGCACATTGCGTAGCGCTTCGATGTAAAAGGTCATCAGCCGCGACACGATCCAGTTATTGCTAAGCCGCAGTACGCCGACCATCACGCCGATAATTGTTGCCAGGATACAGCCCAGCACCGCCACCAGCAGCGTGTTCAGCAGGCCGACAATCGCCGCCCGCCCATGCGTGCTTTGCGAGGTATATTCGATGATTCGCTGATTGATGTCATAGCCCGCCGGCTCAAACAGAAAGCCAAAACTCAGCGGTTTGCCCAGGGCTGCAAGGTTTTGCGCCGCGTTGTTCAGCAGCCAGGCAACGCCCAGCATGAACAGGATCAAAGCAACAGCCTGGATTGTCAGTGAACGATACCGGGTATCGTAGATCAACATACTCAGCCGAAAGCCATCCTTCGGAAGGTCGTCGGTAACGGCAGTCATAAAGCTGCACCCCCTGGTTGGTTCGGTCGCCTGCGATCAAGGGATCTTTTGCTGTCCCTCGTTACGGTCGCTGCGTCCCGCAAAGTAATCTTGGTAAATCATAGGAAAAGGGCGCGACCTAGATCGCGCCCTTTCTGTGTGTGTCCGATTAACGGAACGGAGGCGAGTAGATCAGGCCGCCGTCTTTCCACTGAGCGTTCAGCCCACGTGCAAGGCCAATCGAGGTGGATTCACCGATATTGCTGGCGAAGACTTCGCCGTAGTTACCACCGGCCAGAACGCGCTGTGCCCAGTCTTTGTCCAGACCCAACATCGCGCCGAGGTCACCTTCGGTGCCCAGCAGACGGTTGATCTCCGGGTTGTTGGTGCCTTTGGTCATTTCAGCCAGATTGGCAGACGTTACGCCCAGCTCTTCAGCGGTAACCATCGCGTTCAGAGTCCAGCGAACAATGTCAGCCCACTGGTCGTCGCCATGACGTACAAGCGGTCCCAGCGGCTCTTTCGAGATGATTTCCGGCAGCAACGCATGGTCAGCCGGGTTCTCAAAAGTCGCACGGGTTGCGGCCAGGCCGGAAGCGTCCGTGGTGTAAACGTCACAAGCGCCAGCCAGGTACTGCTGCTGTGCTTCTGCGTTGGTTTCAATCGGAACCGGCTCATAGTTCATGTTGTTGGACCGGAAGTAATCCGCCAGGTTCAGCTCGGTCGTGGTGCCGGTCTGAATGCAAACAGTCGCACCGTCCAGGTCTTTTGCCGAAGCAACGCCCAGTTCTTTTGGAACCATGAAGCCCTGACCGTCATAGTAGTTCACACCGATAAAGGTGAACTTCAGGTCAACGTCACGGCTGAAAGTCCAGGTGGTGTTCCGGGCTAGCAGATCAACTTCGCCCGAAGCAAGTGCGGTGAAGCGGGTCTTGCCGGTTGTCGGGGTGAATTTGACAGCCTGCGGGTCACCCAGAACGGCAGCAGCAACAGCACGGCAAACCGCGACGTCAAAACCGTTCCAGTTGCCGTTAGCATCTGGTGCAGCAAAGCCGACCAGACCGGTCGAAACGCCACATTGCAGAAAGCCTTTGGCTTTTACGTCGTCAAGCGTACCTGCTGAAGCCATGCCTGCAGACAGGCCAGCAACGGCAAGTGCGCCGAGAAATACAGATTTTTTCATGTTTACCTCTTCCTGATGTTCCGCTTCTTTTAGTCCGAAGCGGGTCTCTGGCCTGTTGGACCAGAATCGAAAAATGCCCGGAGGAGTTTATCCTCACAGCCAGCAGAGTGTGGCCAAAACACGGACCAGAGGTCAAGGGTGGTTTGAAAGGTTTACGAGTGGTAAACCTACGGAAATCACGTTTTTGCGAATAAAACAGACAAAATTGCGCGCAATACTGATGATATTCAAGCTTTTGGCTGAAATCACTATCTTGTCGCACTCACCGGATCGACCGCCGCCAGATCCTGTTTAGTCGCGTGACAGGCTGTAAAACCGGAACGCGTCCAGAAAATCCTGCCGCTTGCGCGCCGCAACCGCGGTCGCTTCGTCATCCGGGCCCCACTGGTCTTCCTGCCAAAGGTCATCCACCCGGCTAAGCTGCCAGATCGCCTCACTTTCAGCAAAGCCGCTGATCGCCGCCAGCGCCAGAACCAAAGATCCCGACAGCGCCACCAGATCGTGAAACCCGGTCAGTTCAAACACACTCAGCGCGGTCACCTGATCGGTCAGTATTGCCAAGCTGTCCGCCGCTTGCGTCACTGGCATCACGCCACTGGTCACGGTCAGCCCGGCCCCGAATTCCTGCGCCGCCCAGGCCACCAGCGGATCCCAAGCCACCGCCTGCCGTGCGATCAGGCCTTCCGGATGGGTCGCGCGATAACAGATCAAATCGCTGCCGCCGTATTCCGCCAGCATCGACGCGACCTCAACCCGCTGCACCGCAACCTTGTCAATCGCCGCATTGGCCCGCCGGGTCATCGGCATGGTCGCCGGATCAATCTTCTCGCCCTGATCCTGCCATTCCTGCGCTATCGCCTGCGCCAGCTTTTCAAACGGCACCACCAAAGGTGCGCGGGCCGGGGTTTGCACCGCCCGGCCATCCAGATGCACGGCAAATCCGGCACCCTCGGCCAAAACCGACGCATCCTTCCAGAACCGCTTTTTCAAGGGCTTGTTCATCTTTGTTAATCCATCACCTGCAAAAGAAACTTGACAGCGGCCCTATTCTTCAAACGGATCCGCCGGGGCCCATTTCACCTGCCAGCCGAAGGTCTCCCAGGTTTTGACCATATGATCGGGCAACTCCGCCTTCAGATGCAGCTTTTTGCCCGTCACCGGATGGATCAGCGTCAGCGATCTTGCATGCAGGTGCAGCTTGCGGCTGATATCCCCGCCAAGCTGCGCGCCCCAACCATCGCCCTCATTGGTCTGCCGGTTGGTGCCGTATTTGCCATCGCCAACGACCGGATGCCCGATCTCGGCCATGTGCGCGCGCAACTGATGGGTGCGCCCGGTGACCGGCACCAGCGCCACCCATGACGTGCGTTTGCCGACCTCCTCCAACACCGCATAATCGGTGGTGGCGTGCTTGGCACCCTTGTTCGCGGCCACCTCGTCGGGGTGAATGCAGATCATCTTTTCGCCCGCCCCATGCGGCCCATGCCCCGGCGCTTTGACCAGACCAAACCGGATCGTCCCCATTTTCGGCATCGGGCTGCCAGCCACGGCGGCCCAGTAAATCTTGCGGGTATCGCGCGCCCGGAACGCCTTGGTCAGCGCACTGGCTACCCGGGCATTGCGCGCCATCAGCAATACCCCTGAGGTGTCCCGATCAAGCCGATGCACCAAGCGCGGCTTTTCCGACAGATCAAACTTCAACGCTTCCGACAGCCCGTCCACATGCCGCGTCTGCCCCGATCCGCCCTGCACCGCCAGTCCTGCTGGCTTGTTCAACGCTATGATGTCGTCGTCCTTATAAATCACCGCCCGCTGGATCATCGCCGTATCCTCGGCCGAGATGCGCGATACCGGCGGCGGCTTGGGCTGGCTGTCAGGGTCCGGCAAAGGTGGCACCCGCACGGTCTGACCCGGCGTGACCCGCGTCGCGGCTTTCACGCGCCCGCCATCAACCCGGATTTCACCCTTGCGGCACAGCTTTTCAATCCGCCCCTGACCGACCTGCGGGAAATGCTTGCGAAACCAGCGATCCAGCCGCTGATCCGGCTCGTCATCGGCAATCGTGACATTCTGAACCTTGCTCATGACAGCACCCAACGCATTAACCATACCCCTAAGATCAGGCCCAACAAAGACAGGCCCACCGACAGCGCCACATAAAGCGCCGCCAAACCGATCTGACCGCGTTCAAACAAAGTCCAGCTTTCCAGCGAGAAAGCCGAAAACGTGGTGTACCCGCCCAACAGCCCGGTCATCAGAAACGGGTTCAGATGGCTGAGGCCCCGCTGACCCAGATACACAACCAGCACCCCCATGATGAACGAACCGACAACATTCGCCACCATCACCCCAAGCGGCATCGCTTGAAACCCGACCAGCCGCACGACCCCGACCCCGGTCATATACCGGGCCGAGGCGCCAAACGCGCCACCAAGGGCCACTTGCAGGATTGTCCAGTGCATGTCTTTTATTCCAGATAAGATCGCGCCCAGCAAAGGCCCCAGCCACACCGGATTGTCAAGGGACAGGCCACGCGCCGTTGGGGCGTTTCACCCCCTGACATGGCCTTTCGCATCATTGTTCCCAAAATACTCCCGCCGGAGGCGCAGGCATCAGCCGCAAGCCCCGGCCTACCCCTGCCCGCGCTTGGCCCGCAGCTTCACGAAGTAATCCAGCCGCTTTTTCAACTCCCGCTCATGGCCACGCTCAGCGGGGGTGTAAAACACCCCGCGCTTCATGCCGTCGGGGAAATAGTTCTGCCCGGAAAACCCGTCCTCGGCATCGTGGTCATAGGCATAGCCTGCACCGTAGCCCTCGTCCTTCATCAGCCGAGTTGGTGCGTTCAATATATGCTTGGGCGGTGGTTCCGATCCAGTCGCGCGGGCGGCAGCCATCGCCGCCTTGTATCCGGCATAGGCGGCGTTTGATTTTGGGGCCAGCGCCAGATAGGTCACTGCTTGGGCCAGCGCCAACTCCCCCTCCGGGGAGCCGAGGCGCTCATAAACTTCCCAGGCATGCAGGCAGATCGCCTGCGCACCTGGGTCTGCCAGGCCGATATCTTCAACCGCCATGCGGGTGATCCGCCGCGCCAGATAGCGCGGGTCTTCGCCGCCGGTCAGCATCCGCGCCAGCCAGTAAAGCGCTGCATCCGGGTCCGAACCGCGCACAGATTTATGCAACGCTGAAATCTGGTTGAAATGCTCGTCCCCTGACTTGTCATATTTCGGCGCCCGCTTTGACAATCGGGCCGACAAAGCCGTCGGATCAAGCGGCTTTTTGACCTGCCAGGCCGCCGTCTGTTCGATCAGGTTCAACAGCGCCCGGCCATCGCCATCGGCCATTTCCAACAACGCCTCGCGCGCCGCACCTGTCAGAGGTAGGGCATGGCCGATCTCGGCCTCGGCCCTTTGGGCCATCAGCTCCAACTCCGTCAGAGTCAAGCGTTTCAGCACCATCACCTGCGCGCGCGACAGCACCGCCGCGTTCAGTTCAAACGACGGGTTTTCCGTGGTTGCGCCGACCAGAACGATGGTGCCGTCTTCCATATGCGGCAAAAACCCATCCTGCTGGGCCTTGTTGAAGCGGTGAATCTCATCGACGAACAGCAACGTGCCACGGCCGTTTTGCCGCCGCACGCGCGCCGCTTCAAACACTTTGCGCAACTCCGGCATGCCGGTAAAAATCGCGCTGATCTGCACGAAGGCCAGATCGGTCTCTGCCGCCAGAAGCCGCGCGATGGTGGTCTTGCCGACACCGGGTGGTCCCCAGAAAACGATGCTGGACAGAATACCCCCATCCAGCATCGAGGTCAGCGGCCCGCCTTCCCCCAGGATATGCCCCTGGCCGATCACCTGCCCCAGCGTCTTCGGCCGCAGCCGATCCGCCAGCGGCCGCGGTGCGGTGCCCTTGGTTTCCGGGGTCGGGGTCTGATCAAACAGATCGGTCATATCCGAACCCTAGCGCCTGCCGCTAAGCCGTGAAAGGCGCAAACGCCTAGGCCCGAAAGCGCATCGACATCACCTGGCCGCCGCGCTCGATCGAGATGGTCCAGACCGCCACCGCATCCCCGGCAGCCACTTCGGCGTCCGCTGTGCCCTCGATCTTGTGGTCATTGACCGCTTTCAGGATGTCGCCGGGGCGAAAGCCGATCCTGGCCGCGATCCCGTCAACCCGCATCACCACCACGCCGCTGGCGTCCAGCGGTAAGCCGGTTTCAGCGATCACTGCCGGGTTGATGCCTGACACGGTCAGCCCCGAAAGCGGGTTGTCGCCAGTGATGGTGATCAGGTTGCGGTCCGGTTTGTCCGGCGGCGCAATCAGCGCCACCCGCGCCACGGACCGATCACCCTGACGCACAAACTCGATATCCGCCGTGGTGCCGGTGCCAAGTACCGACAGGTGGTAAAGCAATTCCGCTGGCCCGTTAACTGCCTTGCCATTGATCGCGACGATCACATCACCCGGCGCAATCCCGACTTTGCCAAAAGGGCTTTCGGGGTGCATGTCGACAACCACCATGCCTTCGGGGCGATCAAGATCAAACCCCTCCGCCAGGTTGCTGTCAACCAACTGCCCGACCATCCCCGCCCAGGGCCGCACGAAACTGCTGTTGCCCTGGCGTGCCTGCGCCAGAAAAGTCGCCACCAGATCAGCAGGGATCGCAAAACCAATACCGTTTGACCCGCCCGAGCGTGTCAGGATCGACGTGTTGATCCCCACCAAGGCCCCGGTCATATCCACCAGCGCGCCGCCGGAATTGCCGGGGTTGATCGGCGCGTCGGTCTGAATAAAGTAAGCCCGTGCATTGGCCAGCGCCCCGCCGGATCGTGCCAGCCCGGAAATGATCCCGCTTGAAACTGTCTGGCCCACCCCAAACGGGTTGCCAATTGCCAGCACAAGATCGCCAACCTCGACCTGATCCGACCGGCGCAGCGGCATAGCCACAAGGCCGTCGGCGTCCTTCATCCTCAGAACCGCCAGATCGCTGATCTCGTCTGCCAGCAGAACCTCGGCGTCAAATTCCCGGCGGTCATTCAGCACGATGCGGATTTCCGTCGCCCCGCCGACCACATGGAAATTCGACACCACCAGCCCATCCCGCGACACGATCACCCCCGACCCAAGCGAGTTTTGCACCCGCTCCGTCGGTTGGCCGAAATTCTTGAAGAACTCCGAAAAGAACGGATCATTGGCGAACGGATTGGCCTGGGCCTCGACCACGCGCTTGGCGTAAATGTTGACCACCGACGGTGTCGCCAGCCGCACCACCGGCGCGAAGCTTAACTTTACCTCGGCATCGCTGGCGGGCAAACGCGATTCGGCCAGCAGGCTTGCCGGGGCCAGCAAAAACAGGGTGAACAGAACAAATAACTTGCGCATAGGATTGCCTTCCATCACCACGAAATAAGATAGCGTCAGGATATGGCAAATGCCCCGCATCCTGCAACCGGCTGCGCGATTGGTCACAGGCGTTTCGGCGCAAAAAGGCCGGTTGGTTTACAGCAGGTTGTAATCCTTGGCCCGCTGAATCGCTTCGGCGGTGGTGCGCGCCAGCAAGCGGTTGCGCGCCGACATCAGCCGCGCTTTCAAGGCACTTTCGGAAATGCCGATCTTGGCCGCAGCGGCAGCATATCGGTGACCATCCGCGATCAGTTGCAGCGCTTGTGACTGGGCCTGGGTCAGGCTTTCGGGGGGGTCTGTGACCTCGTGCAGGGTCTTGGAAAGATAGGCGATCCGCTCAATCTCTGCATTGGTAAACTCACGATCGGCACGGGCGCAACCTATGATGGATCGTGACGACAAAGCGCCAACCGCCACCACAACGCCGTAAACCAAACCGTATGACGCTGCTTTCTCGAAGATCCCGAACGTGTCGGGCAGTTCAATTTCACTCCACCGCGAGGCACCTTCACGGGCGAATCCCCAAGCCACCATCGGGTCGCGCAGGGCGTAACCTTGCTCGGTATAGTGGTCGATCCACTTTTGACTATAAGTCTGGTACTGAATTAACGGCCCCGCAAACCGGATATGCAAGCCGGCAAGGTAGCCAGCAGGGGATTCCAATCCCAATCTGTGAAGAAGCAGGTCTAGGCCGATGTTTTTAGACATGTCTTTTTAGACAGGTTGCAAAATTTCAAGTCAACCGTAAATTGATACGTGTAACTAATATTGAGATTTATCAGCGTGATATGGCCACAAGGATCGACCCCTTATTGTTTTCACGGATCATGACTCTACCCACAGCGGTGCGTCTGGATTTGTTGGAGTTTGCCGGCTCAACCATTATTGGACCGGTGCAATTGGAGAAGATCGTCAACGACCTTTTGTCCCGCCCTGTTGACCCTGGGAAAGATGAACGGGTTCGTGTGGCCTAAAACGGCAAAACCCCACAGGCAACCCTGTGGGGTTTTGTTGTTTCCAGCGATCAGAATCGCTTATTCTTCAACACCTTCAGCCGCAGCAACGCGGGCTTTGTCGCCAGCGCCTTTGGCATTGGGATCGCGATCGACAAATTCGATCACAGCCATCGGTGCCATGTCGCCATAGCGGAACCCGGCTTTCAGGACGCGCACATACCCACCCTGGCGGTCTTTGTAACGCGGGCCAAGCACGTCGAACAGTTTCGCGACATAGGCGTCCTGTTTCAGCTTGCTGGCGGCCTGACGGCGGGCATGCAGATCGCCGCGTTTGGCAAGGGTGATCATCTTTTCGATGATCGGGCGCAGTTCCTTGGCTTTCGGCAAGGTGGTTTTGATCTGCTCATGTTCAATGAGCGAGCCGGCCATATTCGCGAACAACGCTTTGCGGTGCTCATGGGTGCGGTTCAGGCGGCGGTAGCCTCGTGCGTGACGCATGTTTCTTCTCCAAATGTGCCCTCTACGGGCTGTTTTACTTTGTCTGGCAGCCGATGCGTGTCAGCCACTCTCCTTGGGGTGCGAACCCCGGACGTGGTCCGGGGCCTTTACCCATATTTTCCCCGGTCGATCCGGGCATTTCGTGTCCCGCACTTGATGCGGGATCACTTTTCTTAGGCTCCAAACCTTGGCAACCAGAGACCCCGCATCAAGTGCGGGGCACTCAGATCATTTCTTAGAAATGATCTTCGTATTTCTTCGCCAGCTCTTCAATATTGTCAGGCGGCCAATCCAGGATATCCATACCCAGATGCAGACCCATCGCGGTCAGAACTTCTTTGATCTCGTTCAAAGATTTCCGGCCAAAGTTCGGGGTGCGCAGCATCTCGGCTTCGGTTTTCTGAATCAGATCGCCAATATAGACAATATTGTCGTTCTTCAGGCAGTTTGCCGAACGTACCGACAATTCCAACTCGTCCACTTTCTTCAACAGAAGCGGGTTGAATTCCAGATCGTCCTCTTCCTCGGCACGGCCAGCGGCTTCGGGTTCGTCGAAGTTGACGAAAACCTGCAACTGGTCCTGCAAAATGCGGGCCGCAAAAGCGATCGCATCTTCCGGGCTGACAGAGCCGTCGGTTTCCACTTTCAGCGTCAGTTTGTCGTAATCCAGCACCTGGCCCTCACGGGTGGGCTGCACGTCATAAGACACTTTGCGGATCGGCGAGAAAATCGCATCAATCGGGATCAGGCCAATCGGCGCATCTTCCGGGCGATTCTTGTCAGCGGCGACATAGCCTTTACCAGTTGCCACGGTCATTTCCATGAACAGGCTTGCGCCTTCGTCCAGGTGGCAAATGACATGGTCCTTGTTCAGGATTTCGATGCCGTTGGATTCCGAAATATCACCGGCGGTGACAATCCCAGGCCCTTTGGCCGAGATCGAGACCCGCTTGGTGCCTTCGACTTCCATCGCAACCGCAACACCCTTGAGGTTCAAAACGATGTCGGTGACGTCTTCACGCACCCCGGCAACGCTTGAAAACTCATGCAGGACGTTGTCGATCTGCACGCTGGTAATCGCTGCACCTTGCAGCGACGACAGCAGCACACGCCGCAGCGCGTTGCCCAGCGTCAGGCCAAAGCCACGCTCAAGCGGTTCGGCAACAGCCGTTGCCTGACGCAACGGGTCTTTGCCAGGTTTGATGTCCAGTTGGTTCGGACGGATCAGTTCTTGCCAGTTCTTGTGGATCATGTGCTTGCCTCCATTCCCGTTTGCTGACCTGGATCCTTTGGTCAGGCAAACTCCCGAGGTTAATTAAAAACGGAATCGGACCGCCTGCTGTCAGGCGGCCCGATCCAAATCAGACGCGGCGGCGTTTCGGCGGCCGGCAACCATTATGCGCAATCGGGGTCACGTCACGGATCGCCGTGATGTTCAGCCCAATCGCCGCAAGCGCACGCAGCGCGCTTTCACGACCCGAGCCAGGCCCCTGAACTTCAACTTCCAGCGTTTTCACGCCATGTTCCTGTGCCTTCTTGCCAGCATCTTCCGCGGCAACCTGGGCAGCATAAGGGGTCGATTTACGCGACCCTTTGAACCCCATCGTCCCAGCCGAAGACCAGGCAATCGCGTTGCCTTGAACGTCCGAGATCAAGATTTTGGTGTTGTTGAAAGAAGAGTTAACATGCGCAACACCCGTTGCGATATTCTTACGCTCTTTTTTCTTTGCGCGAGTTTTTTCACGTGCCATTAGTCGAACCCTCCCTTACTTCTTCTTGCCAGCGATGGCGCGCGCAGGGCCCTTACGGGTCCGTGCATTGGTGTGGGTCCGTTGACCACGCACCGGAAGGCCGCGACGATGGCGCAGGCCGCGATAGCAACCAAGATCCATCAGGCGCTTGATGTTCATCTGGGTCTCACGGCGCAGATCGCCTTCAACCATCAGATTTGCGTCGATATGTTCACGAACCGCCAGAACTTCGGCGTCGGACAATTCGTTCACACGGCGGGCCTGGTCTATGCCAACGGCCTGGCAGATGCCTTCGGCTGCGTTGCGACCGATGCCATGAATATATGTCAGTGCGATATGGACCCGTTTATGGGTCGGGATGTTAACGCCAGCAATACGTGCCACGTAGTCTCCGATCTCTTATTGCGGTTCCGTCATTCCAGAACCTTTTTTCACAACTAAAGCCCAGCACCCGAACGGTGGCTGGGCCATGCCCCGATTTCGGGGACTTGAGAGGAGCTTGATTCGAGGCCGAAACCCTATAAACTCAAGCGATTCCCGCACGCGGGATGGTGTCGTTTAGGGGGTACGGCCCGGAACGTCAAGAGGCCATTGGCCCCACCGTCATTCCACCGAAGCCAGCGCCGATTTGATCGCCTCCGCAACCCCGTCCATGCTGTCCAGACCGTTAACGGATTGCAGCAAGCCCTTGGCGTAATAATAGCCGATCAGGGGTGAGGTTTCTTTGTAGTAAGCCATCAGGCGGGTTTTCAACGACTCTTCATTATCATCCGGGCGGCGCTTGAAATTGCTGCCGCCGCAATTGTCGCAGATGCCATCCTTGGCCGGTTGCTTGGCGGTGTCGTGGTAGCCTTCGCCGCAATCGCCGCAAGTGTAACGGCCGGTAATCCGGGCCACCAGCGCATCGTCGTCAACCCGCATTTCCACCACGGTCGCCAGCGATTGGCCGACTTTGGCCAGCAGTTCACCCAATGCGTCGGCCTGGGCCAGGGTGCGCGGGAAACCGTCAAAGATAAACCCGCCGGGGGCTTTGGTGGTGGTCAGTTGTTCTTCGATCAGGC
>CAYXXQ010000071.1:4351-11910 GCA_964469075.1 uncultured Rhodobacter sp. | reverse complement strand
GCCTTTGGCGGTGGCTCGGGCCTTGATCTGGGCAAGCTGATCGCGTTCATGGCCGGGCAAACGCGGCCCGTCTGGGATTTTGAGGATATCGGCGATTACTGGACCCGAGCTGATGCCGATGCAATCGCGCCGATCATTGCCGTGCCAACCACCGCTGGCACCGGGTCCGAGGTGGGGCGCGCAGGCGTTCTGACCAACAGCGAAACCCATGTCAAAAAGATCATTTTCCATCCGAAAATCATGCCTGCCATCGTCATTGCCGACCCGGAACTGACGGTGGGCATGCCAAAGCCGATCACCGCTGGCACCGGCATGGACGCTTTCGCCCATTGTCTTGAGGCCTATTGCTCGCCGCATTACCACCCGATGAGCCAGGGCATCGCGCTGGAAGGCATGCGGCTGGTGCGCGAATGGCTGCCGCTGACCTATACCAACGGCAAGGATATCGAGGCGCGCGCGCATATGATGTCCGCGGCGATGATGGGCGCAACCGCGTTTCAGAAAGGGCTGGGGGCGATGCATGCGATGTCGCATCCGATCGGCGCGGTTTACAACACCCATCACGGCATGACCAACGCGGTGGTGATGCCTTATGTGCTGCAACTGAACCGGCCCGAGATTGAAAACAAAATCTCCTGGGCTGCGGATTATCTGGGCATTCGCGGCGGCTTTGACGGGTTCTTTGATTTCGTCGGCCTGATGCGGGCTGGCCTGTCGGTGCCGGACCGTTTGCGCGACCTTGGGGTTGGGACGGACCGGATCGGTGATCTGGTCGATATGGCGCTTGAGGATCCAAGTTGCGGCGGCAATCCGGTGAAGCTGACCAAGGCCAATATGCGCGCGCTGTTTGAGATGGCGATCTGATTCGGGCTGATTGATGGCGGAAGCACCTGGCTTTTACCTCAGTTGGAAACAATGCCGGGGGCAGGGATTTCACTGTCGCTGGATCTGGCGTGAAATCTGGCAAGATATCCTGATAACCCTGCGAAATCAGTCACTTTTATGACTTTTGTTTGACTTGGCCCATTGGGGCGCTTTATCAAAATGGCAGTTAACAAGACCAAAAAGCTGACCGATCCCAAGTAAGAATTGGGGACTACTCCGAGGTCGTCAGCGAAATCGGAGAATCTCATGTTGTCTTCCAGAAAACGACTGCCGCAGGGTTTGGCGATTGCCTCCCAAAGTGCTGAGTTTTGGCGGCGTCTTGCCCCGGAACTGACGATCTCAGACGCGCAGCCGAATTGTGTCGTCAGGCGGGATGAGTATCGGTCGGAACGCGAACGCATGCGTCTGGTTGATGACGGTTATCTCTATTATCGCCAGCCAGGAATTGTGGCCCCGATGGTCGATATCGCCAATGCGATGGACCGGATCGTCAACGCCGGGCTGCCCGCCGCTTTTATCGGTGTTTATGACGAGGTCTGGTCGATCATCGCCCAGATGCGCGAAGTTGTTGGCGGATTGTTTGGCGGTGAAGCGGCATTGATGCCGGATTTCTGGGCCGATCACACCATCGCAACCGCCGGTCTTGGGGCGCAGCGGCGCTTTCCGGGGCAGGGGGTGTTTGCCGATGGCACTGCTAAAACGGCGGTGATCTGGGTGCCGGTAACGGCAGCAACGACGGAAAACGGCTGTCTTTACGTCGTGCCGGCCGGGCAGGACCGCAACTATGGCAAGCCCGATCCGGAACGGGCCGATGCCTGCTTGCCGGGCATCCGCGCGTTGCCCGCGCAAAGTGGCGATGCAATTGTCATGACCGGTGAAACCTATCACTGGCAGGCCCGGCCTGACCGGCACAGCCGCGACCGGTCCTTGATGTCCCTGACCTGGACATTTCAAAGCGGCACAGTCAGCCCGATTGAGGGCGCGTTGATCGACAGTTATCCCTATGTGCCGTTTGAAACCCGGCTGGCGATATTGGCCAATCAGATGCCCCGCCACCGGGATGAGTTTGCGGGCCAGCCGGTCTGGCGGGCGGTGCAACAGACGCTGGCAAACCGGTTTCCGATCACCGCAAAGGCACAACGCGTCTAAAGCGTTTTGCGTTTTATCTGATGCAGCTACATCGCAATTCACCCGGGTTTGGGGTGACGTGCGATTCACATCAAACGCTAAACGCTCTAATTGCCCTTTTCACTGGCCTGGGTTTCGCGGTATGACGCGCCGTCCAAAACCTAACACCCAGGAGACAAAAGATGGGTTATCGTATCGTCGTCGCTGGCGCCACGGGCAACGTGGGTCGCGAAATGCTGAATATTCTGGCCGAGCGCCATTTCCCCGTGGATCAGATTGCCGCCCTGGCAAGCCGCAAATCCCTGGGCACCGAATGCAGCTTCGGCGATAAAACCCTGAAGACCGAAGACCTGGACACCTTCGACTTCACCGGCTGGGATATCGCGCTGTTCGCGGTCGGTTCGGACGCGACCAAGAAATACGCGCCCAGGGCCGCCAAAGCGGGCTGTGTGGTGATCGATAACAGCTCACTTTATCGCTATGACCCCGACGTGCCGCTGATCGTGCCTGAGGTGAATGCCGATGCGATCATGGGGTATTCCAAGAAGAACATCATCGCCAACCCCAACTGCTCCACCGCGCAGATGGTTGTGGCGCTGAAGCCTTTGCATGACCGCGCGCGGATCAAGCGCGTGGTGGTGTCGACCTATCAGTCTGTCTCGGGTGCCGGCAAGGAAGGCATGGACGAGCTTTGGAACCAGACCAAGGGCATTTATGTGCCGGGTCAGGAACGTGAGCCGAAGAAATTCACCAAGCAGATCGCGTTTAACGTGATCCCACATATTGATGCCTTCATGGAAGACGGCCAGACCAAAGAAGAATGGAAAATGGTCGCCGAAACCAAAAAGATCGTCGATCCCAAGATCAAGGTCACTGCGACCTGTGTGCGGGTGCCGGTTTTTGTTGGCCATTCCGAAGCGATCAATATCGAGTTTGAAGATCACCTTGACGAAGAAGAGGCCCGCGAAATCCTGCGCGAAGCCCCCGGCATTCTGGTGGTCGATAAGCGAGAAGACGGCGGCTATATGACCCCGGCTGAATGCGTCGGCGATTTTGCCACGTTCATCAGTCGTATCCGCCAGGATCCGACCATCGACAACGGTCTGAACCTGTGGTGCGTCAGCGACAACCTGCGCAAGGGTGCTGCCCTGAACGCCGTGCAAATCGCCGAGGTTCTGGGCCAGCGCGTGCTGAAAAAGGGCTAACGCGCCACAGTTGCAATTGGCGGTGACATTGGCCACTCTTCGTTCAAAGCGATTTTGAACGGAGGGTGGTTATGCGATCCATTTTAGTGGCATTTACCGTGGTTGTTTCCTTGGCCGGAAGTGCCGGGGCGGAAACCCCGATCATGCAGACAAGGGTTTCGGCGGTGGCGCTGCACCCGGACGGGGCGCGGATTACGCGTGAGTTTTCTATTGATCTGCCTGCGGGAAATCACCGGCTTGAGTTTCGTGATTTTCAATTGCCGGGTCAGATCGGCTCAATCCAGTTTGATTTTGGCAGCCCGGATGTGGCGATTTCAGGCGTAAGCTTTTTGTCAGGCGGCCTGAAGCCGATGCCATCGCCAGAGGCCCCCGAACTTGCCGCCGCGCGTCAGGCCCTGCGCGCCGCCGAAGCCACGTTGCGCGATTTGACTTATCAGCGTCGCGGGCTTGAGGCCCAGGCCGAAGCCGCGCGGGCCGAAATTGCGTACCTGTCAGGTTTGGGGAAATCCAGCGACGACAGCGCGATGCCCGACGCCACCGCCCTGACCGCCACCAGTCAAGCCATTGGGGCTGCCTATCTTGAAGCCCGCACCACTGCGTTGACTGCTGAACGGGCGATCGAAGATCTGGCGGTTGCTATCGAACAAGCGGACCGCGATCTGCGGGAAGCGCTGGCCTATTATGCCGGGCTGAACCCCGGCACAGGATCGGACGCCTTGGCGTTTGATCTGACTATGCCTGCCGCCTTGTCGGGCAAGGCGACCCTGTCTTACCTGACCCGTGACGCCAATTGGTCGGCGAATTACGAACTGCACCTGACCCAAAGCGGTGCCAAAGGCTCGGCCCTCTTGAACCGGCGGGCGTTGATCACGTCTTACGGGCGCGAACACTGGACCAACGCAGTTGCCAGCCTGTCGACCGCCGAGGTTAACGTCACCACCAATATCAATGACCCGAATGAGCAGATCGCTGTCATCAGGGATGTGGTGCAGTTGAAACTGCGCGCCCAAAGTGAGGCCGACACCCTGTTTGCCGAATCTGCGCCGATGGTCGAGCCGATGATTGTCGCAGATGAGGCGCGCGGTGGTTTCGCCCCTTCAGCCCCGCCGGTTCTGAAAGGTCAGGTGCTGGAATTCAGCCTGCCCGCACCTCTAACCCTGCGCGGTGGCGGTGGTGCGATTGTGGCGCTGGACCGGATGACAATTGATGTCGGCCTGTCGGTCAAGATCGTGCCGGCCATAAGCGACAGTGCTTTTCTGATCGCCCGGATGACAAACGCAACCGGCGGCCCGATCCTGCCAGGCAATGTCTATATCTTTCGCGATGGTGCCTATATCGGGGAAGGCCGGATGCCCGCTGTTGGCATCGGCGAAGAGATCGAGTTCAGCTTTGGGGAATATGACGGTATCGAAGTGCGCCGCGATCTGTTGCAGCGGATTGATGGCGATATCGGCATTATCACCTCAACCAACAACCGGATTGAACGCTACATAACGACCATCACCAATCATCTGGACACCGCGATGCCGATCCGGGTTCTGGACAATCACCCAGTAACCGAACAGGAAGACCTTGTGATCCGCACCATCGCCCGCCCAATGCCAAGCGAACAGGATGTCGATGGCAAGCGCGGGGTCATGGCCTGGCAGTTCCAGCTTGCACCGGGTGATCAGAAAGCTATCGAGTTTGGTTATGAAGCCCAGTGGCCGAAAGACCAACGCCTGATTATTCGGTGATGGGGCGGTGATCAGGCGGCAAGGACCAGGCTGCGCCGAGCGCTGGTGCATTTTCAGATCTGCACGAAACTGTTTGATGCGCCGTCATAGGCTTCGACGCCGCCGGTTGCGATATCGTTCCATAGCCCGTGCAGGGTCAGCTTTTCTTCTTCCACAGCTTCGCTGATGAACGGAAATGTCATCAGGTTTTCAAGCGAGATGACGACGCCTTCGCGCTCCAGCGCTTTGATGCGCGCGGCCTTGTCCTCGATGCCTTTGACGCGCTCGTAACCCGGGCGCAGGATATCCATCCAGCGGCCGACGAAACTCGTTTTCTGCTCCAATTCCGGGGCGGCCCCGGTGCACATCGCGTGGCAGCCGTTCACGCCGCCGCAATTGGAATGCCCCATCACCAGAATATGTGCGACTTTAAGCGATGTGACGGCGTATTCGATGGCCGCTGAAGTGCCGTGGTGATCGCCATCAGGCGAATAGGGCGGCACCAGGTTGGCAACATTGCGGTGGATAAAAAACTCCCCTGTTTCCGCCCCGAAGATCGAGGTGACATGCACCCGGCTGTCGCAACAGGAAATCACCATTGCGCGGGGGTGCTGGCCTTCCTCGGCCAGGCGTTTGTACCAGGCTTTGTTGTCGGTATATTGCGTGGCTTTCCAGCCGTGATACCGCGTCACAAGATAGCTTGGGAGGGGCTTGGCGTAGTTCATGGCTGATCCTGCTCTGTTTCGCGCGACTCTATCGCGAATTCTTCTAAATTTTAAGTCAGAAAATCGTGCGAAACATCTTTGCGCCTAACGGGTTGTTCAAACTGCCGGGTTAGCCTGGGCGCAGGATGGGTAATCTGGGAATGGTGAAATGACAAGTGATGTTTCGCGGCTGCGAGTCGTTGAAAAAGTGTGCATTCATGGGGAGGCGTTGCAGGTGCTGCAATCAGGCCTTGGCCATGACGGATGCGCAGAGGTGATTGAACGCGCTGTCGTGGCGGTGGCTGAACATTTGGGCACAATCGAACAGGCCTTACACCTGGGCGATACGACGGGATTGCAGAAATCGGCGCGGGCGTTGGCCTCAATCGGGGAACAGCTGGGGTTTTTGGCGCTGGCGCGGGTGTCTGGTGACGCGATTGACTGCGCAGATCGGCAGGATAGAACAGCGCTGCATGCAGTGATCGGACGACTGATGCGGGTTGGCGATGCCTCCCTCGCTGAAGTGATCGAAGCCGCGGCTTTACCCGGCTGAAGCGGCGGTCTTGGTGGGCAGTTGGGTCTTGAATGCGGGTGGTAAAGGGCGACGGCGTTTCGCGGTTTATCCGATGCAGGTGCATCGCAAATTGCTTAGGTTTGGGGTGAATTGCGATTCACATCAAACGCAAAACGCCCTAGTCTGCCAACACCAGACCATGCCGGAGACCGTTGATGCCCCCTCGTTTTGCAAGCCCGAATGCGCCCTCAATCCCCATTGTCGTGATCAAGGCAGATGGGCTGGAAGGCTGGCTGGCCGATCAGGATAAGAAAACCAAAGCCTGGGTGATGGCCAGTGACTTTAAGGCTGGTCTTGGGGATCTGCTGTTGCTGCCTGACGATCAGGGCGCGATCCGCGAGGTTCTGTTTGGCTGGGGGGACGTCAACAAACGCGCGCGCGGTCGGTTCCACTTCGCCAAAGCGGCAGCGACTTTGCCTCTGGGCGTTTACCATATCGCGTCAGGCCTGTCCCCTGCCGAACGGATTGAGGCCGCGCATGCCTGGCTGTTGGCGGCTTACAAATTTGATCGCTACAAAGACGCCAAGCCACCAAAGGCGCAGCTTGTTGCACCGGAAGGCGTGGATCAGGCCTGGCTTGAAGCCCTTGCCTCGGGGGAGTTTTTGACCCGCGATCTGATCAACACCCCGGCCAATGACATGGGCCCGGACGCGCTGGAAACGGCTTTTGCCGGGCTTGCCGAACGCTTTGATGCAAAGATGTCGGTTATCAAAGGCGATGATTTACTGGCGCAGAACCTGCCGATAATCCACGCGGTTGGCCGCGCATCCGATCAAGCGCCACGTCTGCTGGATTTGCACTGGGGGCAGGCCGATCATCCCAAAGTGACACTGGTTGGCAAAGGGGTTTGCTTTGACACGGGCGGGCTGAACCTGAAGCCCGGCGCGTCGATGGGATTGATGAAAAAGGATATGGGCGGGGCCGCCACAGTGATGGGCCTGGCCGAGATTATCATGGCCCTGAACCTGCCCTTGAGCCTTCGGGTGATTGTGCCTGCGGTCGAAAACTCGGTTTCGGCCGGGGCGATGCGGCCGGGGGATGTGCTGACCAGCCGCAAAGGCCTGACGATTGAGGTCAATAACACCGATGCCGAAGGGCGTTTGGTGCTGGCTGATGCGCTGGCCCTGGCCGATGAAGACGCGCCTGACTATCTGTTTTGCATGGCGACATTGACGGGCGCGGCACGGGTGGCGCTTGGCCCTGATCTGGCCCCTTACTACACCGATGACGACGCCCTTTCGCACGCGCTGGGCCGGGCTGGGCGCAAGGTCAAAGACCCGGTCTGGCGGATGCCGTTTTGGGAGCCCTATGAAACCCTGATTGAACCCGATATCGCCGACCTTGATAA